>JAJZNH010000324.1:1622-4925 GCA_021811745.1 Acidobacteriota bacterium | reverse complement strand
CCAGCACTTCGTCGACACGCATGGTATAGATTTCGCGGCGTGAGTCGTAGCCCTCTTCAATCAACTGCTTAAGATAGCGTCCGGCGATCTGCGCGGCCAGTTGGTCGGTAATGACCTTGCCCGCGCGCTTTTTCTGCTCGACCCAGGCGGTGCAGGGCAGTGCCACCCACATGGGACGGCCATTCACGTCAAAGCGCACGTCCACCGCGTCAGCGTGGCGGGTGGCGATGGCCACTATGGTGCCTTTCCAGAAGCAATGCAACTCTTCGCCGGTCCAGCGATCCGTTACCCGAAAATCCTCATACATGTCTTTAGCCTACCCGCCTCACCGCTGCGAGAGCAAGCAGCCCTGGGTGGACGCTGTTCTCGGCACGCTGATAGACTAATGGGGTTGCAGTCGAAGTGCGCCCACTGTTCGGACCCGCCTGCAAGCCCGCCCTGGCGGGCAAATCCGCTGTAGCGGACAAGTCTAACGACGAAGGACAAGAAGAAATTCCGTGGATACTCGAACTCGTCACGCACTCAAGAAAGACAGCTTTGCCCAGGCTGCGGCCAGCGGTGCCAGTTGGCTCAGTGGTCACCGTTCCAGTGTTGCCCGTTGGGCGATTAGTGCCGGAGTGGTTCTTGTTCTGGTTGTTGGCTCGCTGATCTTCTGGAGTGTCCGCTCGGCCGCGGCTGATCGCGCAATCGGCGCGGCCCTGGATACCTACAACGCGCCCCTGGCTGAGCCCGGCGAGCCGCCCGAGGCTGGCGTTTTCGCCACTGCCGCCGAGCGCGCCAAGCTGGCAAATCAGCAGTTTCTGGCGGTCGCGCAAGAATACGGCTGGCTGCATCAGGCTGCCGAGGCCCGCTATTTCGCCGGTGTTACCTACGTGGATCTCGGGCAAACCTCCGCGGCGGAGCAGGAATTGAAGCAAGCCGCCTCTTCCTGGAACCGCAATCTGGCGAATCTGGCCAAGCTGGCGCTCGCCGGCCTGTATCAGCAGTCCGGCCAATCCGATCAGGCTGCCAATCTTTACAACGAGCTGATTGCCAAGCCTTCGGCCACGGTTCCGGCGACCACGGCGCAGCTTGATCTGGCCGATCTGTATGCCGCTCAGGGCAAACAGGAACAGGCGCGCGCCCTTTGGGCCAGGATACGGGACACGGATAAGGAAGGCGAGGCCGGCGCCGTAGCAGCGCAAAGACTCGCCGCTAAATAGGCGATTGAGGGGAAAGGCCGGGCAAATAGCAGGGGAGTGCCGGGCCTTTGAATGCACTTCTTCTTCCTATGCAGCCCTTGTGATTTCAAAGCAGGGCGGCGCTTCTTCAGGGGAATCGCCGCTTAGGTTTCCGGCTTGGGAAAACGGCAAAAGGGGAAGCGTGATTGCCGGAAGATCCCGGGGAACCTTCGGTCTTTCGGTTCCGGCCGTTTCCCGATCTCAGGATGGGTTCTCCCGTCTGAGCATTTTTCTCTCAGTCTGCGTCTGGTGAGATATGAGCACCAGCCAGGCAATTTACGCAGGTTGGATGGAAATTCCAGATAGCGCGGTGACGGGTCAAGCCCGCCGACTGGCGGACGAGGAAGCTCTGGCGACGCTGGTCATGCGGTATGCCACGACCCTGTACCGGGTAGCTTATTCGTTCTTGCGCAATCCAGCCGATGCGGAAGACGCGGTGCAGGAGGCGTTTCTCCGCGTCCTGCGTCATCGCGACAACCTCGACGAAGTGCGCGACCATCGCGTCTGGCTCATCCGCATCGTGTGGAATATCGTACTCGACCGCAAGCGCCGCGCGCGCACGCGGCCGGAGACGGATGATGTGGCGGAACTGGCCCGCGTCCTGCCTTCGAACGGGCTTTCTGCCGAGCAGATCGCCGCCGCCGCGCAGCACCATGCGCATGTCCTCTCCTGCGTCGAGCAGCTTCCGCCCAAGGAACGCGAGGTGCTTCACCTCTCGGCCTTCGAGGAGCTTACCAGCGTCGAGATCGCGTCGATTCTTGGCATCACGGAGTCCAGCGTCCGCTCCCGTCTGTTTCGTGCTCGCAACCTCATGGCCGAAATGCTCAACCATGCAAGGAGTATGCGATGAATCCCAATGCTCACAACCCGTCCACCGGCGGGGCCGAGCCCGGCTCCGCTGAGGAAACATTGCGCCTGATTGCCAGCCTGCCTGCTCCCGAGGGCTTGGAACTTCGTGTGCGCATGGGATTGTCCACCCACACCCAGCCCGGACGAGTTCTGGCCTGGCCCATGCCCATCCAGCCCGGCGGGAACTGGATGCGCGCCGCTGCCGCTGCCGCCATTGTTTTTGTTGTTGCGGGTGGCGGATGGGGTGTTTATTCGCGTGTGCAACCCGGGCCATCGGCCAAGATGGTCGTGCTGCCGCCGCGCGCCCAGGTGCCTGGGGGCTTTTCCAGTGCGGGCGCTATCCGCACGCCGCGCACGTTGAGCGGCCCCGTGCTGAAACAGCCGGCCGGGGTTTCCGCGCCTCAAGCCAATCTCTTCAGCAAGAAGCCCGCGCAGGCAGCGCGATCCGTGCACCGCTCGCCGGCCGCGCCCGGCAAAGCTGCCAGCCGGAAAGCCGCGCCGCCGGCGAAGTAGCTTAAGCTAGCTCCGGCAGGCGATTTACGCGCTCTTCGACAACGCGCGGATCAGCATCCCGAGCAGCGCCATGACCACCGCGCCCCAAAACGCCGGAAATATACCGCGCACGTTGAAGCCGCGCACGATGCTGGAGGCCAGCAGGATCATCAGCCCGTTGATGACGAGCAGGAAAAGACCCAGCGTCAGGATGCTCAGCGGAAAGGTGATGATCTTCAGGAAGATACCTAAAGTCGCATTCAGCAGCCCAATCACCAGCGACGCGATCAGGGCCGGCCACAGCCCTTCCACGTCAAAGCCAGGCACGATTTTAGAAACGATCAGCAGGGCGATCGCGCTCAACAGCCATTGAATCAGGATTCCGGTCATTCCATCGTCCTCCTTAAAGCGGCCGGGAGTTGCGTCTTTCGGTTGGATGCAAACCCTTCAGCCACAGTATGGTTTGCTGTGAAGGAATCAGGGTCTGCTGGCAGCATCTTCCATGCAACCAATTGCGGCTTGCCGGGTCCAACAAAGTATAGCTGGGCAAATAGAACCCGGCACCAAAGTGATTGTCCCGTAACGCATTTCAAATGTAGGCGATATCATGCGATTTCGAAAAATCTTCGGGTTTCTTGTGCTTACCGCCCTTGCGCTCATGGCGCCGCAGTTCGTACGTGCCGCTCCGGCCGCGACGGCTGAACAGGCAGCCAACCAGCCCGTGCCGGACGTTCGCCAGCTC
>JAJZNH010000324.1:0-1612 GCA_021811745.1 Acidobacteriota bacterium | reverse complement strand
GAACTACACCTACACCGCCTTGATGACGATCCAGGACGTCGACGCCGGCGGCCAGGTCAAAAAGACCGAGTCCGTCGAAAGCGACGACTTCTTCGTCAATGGCCACCTGATTGAGCGCACCGTGAAAAAGAACGGTCAGCCACTTAGCGGCCATGACCTGGAAAAAGAGAACGCGCGCGTCACCAAGCTGGTGGAGAAAGCCGAGCAGACTCCCTCCAGCCAGAGGCTCGATCAGCAGACGGTCACCGTCGGCCGCCTGCTGCAGATCATGGATGTCAACAATCCCCGTCGCGAGACCTTCCGCGGGCGGCCGACGATCGTCTTCGATTTCAGGGGCCGGAAGCACGTCAAGACCCACGGCCTGGCCGAGGACGCTTCGAAGAAGCTACAAGGAACCCTCTGGATCGATGAATCCGACCGTCAGGTGGCGCATCTGGAGGTGAGTTTTGTGCAGGATTTCCGCATTGGCGCCGGTTTGCTGGCTACCGTCAAGAAAGGCAGTAACTTCAGCTTCGATCAGGCGCCGGTGAGCAACGGGTTGTGGCTGCCGACAGGCGCCGAAGGAAACATGCAGGCCCGGTTGCTTCTGCTCAAAGGCATCCGCCAGCACTTGGTCGAGCACGATTATGGCTTCAAGGTCTTCCAGGTAACAACCCAGCAGGCCAAACATGCTGAGATCGTTCCGCCAGCATCGCAATAGACGCCGATCCGTCTGCCCAAATCCATTCAAGTAAAGTGGAAGCATGTTCGCGCGCCGTCTTTCCGTCCAGCGGATCGATCCTGCAGGTCTTTGCCATGCCTGCCCCTTGCGCTGGATCGATTCCTTTGCCATGCGCAACTTCACCAATGACGCGGTCTTTGATGACACTCTGCCCGTTGCCGATGGCCTGCTCGAAGCGGGCCACCGAGTCCCCATCGATCGCTTGCGGGCGGCCATGGAGGACTGGTTTCGCCGCAAAAGTTACCTGAAGCCGGATGAGCGGCTGGGGATCTCCGAGGCGGAGCGGTAGGCCGTCGCTGTGTGCGAAGGTTACGCCTGCAGAACAGAGAAGGAGAGCGCGTCGCTCTCGGGGTGAGCGGAGCCGCCGTGCCATAACTGAAATTCAGCTTCGCGGCGGGCCTTCAGGCCGGCATTCACTGTGGCTCCGGCATGGTCCCAGCGGAGTAGTTGTGTACCGGCGGCCTGGTAGCGCCCGGCATTCAGCTCCTTCAGGAGCGTTGAGCTGGCCAATTTACCTGCGCCGAGATTGAAGCAGAAGTCCACCAGCGCATCGAACTGGCCCTGCGTCAGGGGGACTTCAACCATGCGCTCAACGGCTTGTTCGGCCTCCCGGATGTCCGCCGCCAGCAGACCGGCCGCCTGGGCCTCATCGATCCCTGCGGGAAACGACTCCGGATGCATGAGTCGATGGCCGTAGCCGATGGTCGGCAAACCTTCGGGGTCCAGATAGACGTGGTTGCGAAATCCCTCTGACCTCTTCAGCAGCTTCAGTCCCGCCGCGCTCAACTGCATGATTTTTCTGCCTCCTGGTCCATACGGCTTCAGCTTTCACGCTAGCAAGCAGCGGTGAAATTTTGCGCAAATGCGCTCCTGCGACGCCTGTCGGAGGCA
>JAJZNH010000833.1 GCA_021811745.1 Acidobacteriota bacterium | reverse complement strand
GGGGCAAAGTAAGCGTCGCCTTCAACTCCGGCGCTGCGGACATTGTGACTCCATTCGGGGATGCGAACTTGTTCATTTCCTAGTGTAAACGGGGGGGAGGTTTCGCGGGTAACAAACGGCGGGCGACGCCCGTCTATTAAATCTGGAAGTCTCCAACAGACTGGATGGTAAGAGTGCACACAGCGGAATTCAGAGCCAGAAAATTTCTGCAACCGCGACACGTGAGGGGGCGGTCATTCATAATGAATACACAGGTCTCCCTGAGGACCAGCTCCCCAACTGGGCCGGAGAGTGAGACGGTGTGCTCGGCAACTATGGCAGACACTCCACTGATACAATCGGAAGCAAACTTCCAGGCGGAAGTAGACTCCAGAGAGGGGCATGAGCTCGATGCCTTTTTAGGCAGGGCTTTCGAAGAAAAGCCCATCTGGACCGGACTCTATGAGAGCATACGAGACCTGTTTTTTCCGCCCAAGCTCCCGCCTCTGGAGCTGACCTCAAAGCCCATCCCTGTGCCGGACCGGATGGCGGTAAAGCGGAACCCGTGGGCGGTTGGAATCTCAACGACCGTCAATGTGACGATTTTGCTCCTAGCCTTCTTCTTCCTGGGCCGGAAGGTCATCGAAGCCGTAAAACCCAACTTCGTTGCCATGAATTTGGACATTGAGCCACTGCGGGGGCCAGCGGCTGCGAATCGTTCTGGCGGTGGTGGCGGCGGTGGCAGCCACAGCCTCACGGAGGCCAGCCGCGGCAAGCTGCCCAAGATTGAGAAGAACCCTGTTGTTCCTCCCATGGTGAAGACCTTCGACAAGCCCAAGATCCCCATGGAGGCAGCCATCAATGTGCAGAAAAATATCCAGTTGCCCAACACACCCTTGCCCTTTATCGGAATGAAGAACTCTGCCAACGTGGTTCTCTCAAACGGAACGGGGTCGAACGGAGGCATGGGCAGCGGCAGCGGGGGCGGGCTGGGTTCCGGACAGGGAAATGGATATGGGCCGGGATCGGGCGGCAATGTGGGCGGCGGAGTGTATCGCATAGGCGGCGGAGTTTCAGCGCCTGTGCCTATCTACACCCCCGAGGCTGAATTCTCCGACGAAGCCCGGCGGGCCAAGTATCAAGGTGTGTGCATCATCGGCCTGATTGTGGATGCGCAGGGCAGACCTGAGGATGTGCATGTGGTTCGCGCGTTGGGCATGGGGCTTGATCAGAAGGCTATGGAGGCAGTTCGCAAGTACAAGTTCAAGCCCGCCATGCTGAATGGCAAGACGCCAGTCCCGGTCTACATCAATGTCGAGGTGAACTTTAGGCTCTATTGAAGGTCAGGGGCGATTGAATCAGAGAGCGGAGCTCAAGACGCTTAGCTCCTTTTGTCTTTGGCGCAGGACATCGATGGAAATATGCCAGCGCACTTGTGACGTTTGCTGGCGCGACCCACGGGAATAGCGACTGTTCAGAGCGCCTCGCGAATGGCATCGTGAAAGGCCGGCCTAACCTCACGAATCAATTGACTTTGGCGGTCCGGCCACGTGCGGTTGGTGAGCAGAACGACAGCGATGCTCGCATCCAGGTCGATCCAGAGTGAGCAACCGCTGTAGCCCAGGTGCCCAATCGAATGGAGCGAAAAGTAATGGCCGGAGGAGGATTTTTCAGAGGGCGTATCCCAGCCCAGCGCGCGCGAACTGCCTTCGGGACCCTGGCGCCGAGCAAAAAACTCGATCGCTTCTCGGTGAAACAGGCCAGGCATTTCAGTTGCAGGCGCTGGGCGAGCCGTGACTTTCAGAATCTCACCCGAAAAACGCAAGAGGTCGGGCACATTGGAAAAGAGCCCCGCATGGCCGGCCACACCCTGGAGCCGCCAGGCATTCTCATCCTGAACCTCGCCTTGGATGCGGCGACGGCGCAGAGAACTGTCTTCTTCCGTAGGCGGAATCGACGCGTGCCTGCGATGTGGTGGGCAAAATCCAGTGTCTGAGAGCCCAAGCGGAGAAAAGACCTCGCGGTGGACCCAACTCGCCAGATTCTCACGTGTGCGTACCTCCAGAGCTTTGCCCAGCAGGATGAAGCCCGGATCGGAGTACTCCGCGCGAACGCCAGGCTCAGCTTCGAGCGGAAGCGTCAGACAGGCCCGAAGGAGCGCGGACGGCGTGCTGGCGGTGCGGAAGAACTCCACGTAGCCGGGCAGGCCGGAGTTGTGCGCCAGCAGATGGTGAAGCTTCACATGACGGGCGGGATCGCCGCGGGAGCGGCCCACAACAAACCCGGGCAGTAGGTCGCCTAAAGGGGTTTCGAGGTCAAGCAGACCGCGCTCGACGAGCAGCATGGCCGCAGCCGTGGTGGCCACCACCTTAGTTACGCTGGCCAGATCGTACAACGTCTCCGGAGCCACCACAGGTGCATCTTGCTCATACGTGAACCCGCCGAGCGCGTCCACGAGTACGGCCTCGCCGCCGGCCAGCACCCCAAAGGCACATCCAGGGAACGCGCGCCGTCTGATGGCGTCTTCTAGTACCGAGTATGCTGCGGCAAACTGGCAGGGCGAACTCGCGGAATTGGGAGCGGTAGAAATTGTTTTGCAGCTCATCGCCTTCTGGCATAGTAGCGTGAATTCAACTTCGCCGTCTCGCCCCCGCATTTCTCTCCGACGCTGACCCCAAGGGGTTATCTTTGTGCGTAGGCGAATCGTCCATCAGCGTGAATGACAAGGGGGAGCACCGGATGAGACTGTCGCATGGATGGTGGCCGGCAGCGATCATGGTGAGTTTGGTGGGCGCCAGTGTGAGTCCTTGTGCCGCCAGGCGCCTGCGCAGGCGCCTGGCGGCAGCAATGTTGTCCTCAGCGCGACATGCAGCAACGGCTCGGGCCGCTCAGGCGGAGTCAATCTACGTCGTCGTTGCCGGAACCAAAGTCCTGCTCCGACGGTGCAACGCCGTCAACACCAAAAGCGCCAAACCGGGCGATGGCGTCTATCTGACCTCGACATTCCCCGTTGTAGATGGCAACCCGGTCATGATTCCAGCCGGTGTGTATGTGCAAGGTGTTGTGGATCGAGTCGCTCGCGCCGGGCGCATCCGGGGCAGGGCATAGTTCGACATGCACCTTACTTCCATCATCTATCACAACAACACGGTATTGGAGATTCCGGGCGTAGTAAACAGCTTGCCCGGTGCACATTAGCAGACGGTGAAGAACGATAAAGAGGGAGCTATCCAAGAAAAGCCCGACAAGGGCTGCCATGCGGGCAAGGTAGCGGAGGTTGCAGTTCCTACGGGCGCGACCGTATGCGCCATGGGTGGGCTTGGTGCGAGCTATCCGCTGCCGGGCGGTATCGCCGGCGTGGGCGCAGGGTTAGTCGCCGCGGGCCTAATTCCGCTTTTTACACGCGGGGCCGACGTGAATACCCCGGCCGGTACGCAAGTGGAGATGGTGCTGGGAGGGCCGCTGACACTCCAACCCGCGAACTTGGCCGTTGCGGAAGCGCCCGGAACACCCTGAGCCATGGTTTCCGCACCCAACCAGTCCAAACCGATGGCGAAGCCGGGACCGGGACATCTGATTTGTCCCCCGACGGTCTCGGGTGCGTGGAATAGTAGTCTAAAAGAAGGATGTCCTTCGCTCCGCAAGGCAATCTATTGCCGCAATCATCAGAAGTCCTTGAGGGCACTGTGGGCCAACCGGATCCCGGCAAGGCCCCTGTACCTCCGCGCAAACAAAGCTCTCTCGCCCTGTGGCTACGCGATCTGTTGATGTCTACCGCCGTGTCGTTGCTGATCATTACCTTTGTATACCAGCCTGTCCGCGTGGAAGGGACAAGTATGATGCCGCGGCTGGAAAACAGCGACCGGCTGTTCATCAACAAGTTCATCTACCATTTTTCGGCGATCAAGCGCGGCGACGTGGTAGTGTTCCACTATCCGCGCGACCCCGAAAAGAGCTACATTAAGCGCGTGATTGCGTTGCCTGGCGACCGCATTCAGATCATCAGCGGGCGTGTATGGCTCAACGGTAAGCCATTGAGCGAGCTTTACGTTCCGGCACGGTACCGCGACAACCGCTCCATGGCGCTGATGACCGTACCGCCCGGCTACTACTTTGTCATGGGTGATCACCGCTCGATCTCTGACGACAGCAGGGACTTCGGGCCTGTCAAGCGGTCGCTCATCTACGGCAAGGCCGTCTTCATTTATTGGCCGGCCAAAGACGCCGGGGTCGTGCATTAGTGCCTGTGAAGACTACTGGGGCGTGTTCACACTAGCGGTTTTCCTTCGGGTAAACGGGCAGTAGATGGAAATCATGCCGGAGAAGCATAAGAAGAACGAAGCGAGCCTGTCAGTGCAACGCAGAAAAGTGCGCGTTCAGCAACCTGCAGGTGCTGAACGCGATTCTTTATCTCGCCGAGCATGGCTGCAGATGGCACCGACTTCCGAGGCGATTGGGCAATTGGCACAGGATCTATGTGCGCATGAATTGCTGGGTCAAGAGCGGCGTGCTGGATCCTGTCTTCGAACAGTTGCAGTTGCAGCGGATTGTTCGCATCGGCATTGAAGCGTTCAGCCTGGATTAGACTTCGGTCAAGGCGAATCCAGGTGGCACGGGCGCATTAACAAAAAAACGGAACACGAGCTATTGGAAAATCTCGCGGCAGATGGAACACCAAGATTCATATGGTTGCCGCGAGTGCTCGAACAGCCACCTGCTTTGCGCTGAGTCCGGGCGACGAACACGATGCACCAGCAGGGCGGGCGCTGCTCAAAGATCTGGGCTAAATGCCCAAAGGGCTACTGCTGCTCATGGACCGAGCTTATGAAGGTGACGGAACCCGGCAAGTAAATATCCCCCAGCAAAGCTGGGGGCTTTACGTTGTGAGCCGCTCAAAGCGGCTTGAGCGGGGTCGCTAACGCGGCCCCGATATGCTTGGGGCCACC
>JAJZNH010000004.1 GCA_021811745.1 Acidobacteriota bacterium | reverse complement strand
CTACGCAAAGGCTTCCGCGCCGAGGACTTCGCGGAGTTGCACCCCGGCGGCAAACTGGGTAAGCAACTGGCCAAGGTGCGGGATCTGATGCATTCGGGCGAAGACGTGCCCGTGGTCGCTCCCGCGACGCCGATGACCGATGTGATCTACGAGATGTCGTCAAAAAAGCTCGGCATTACGACCGTCCAGGAGGGTAGCCGACTCCGCGGCGTCATCTCGGACGGCGATCTGCGTCGTCTGCTGGAGCGCGAGGGCGGCACGGCGCTCAGCAGAACCGCTGGCGAGGCCATGAACACGAATCCGAAGACGATTGGAGCGGAGGAACTCGCCGCAAAGGCGCTGGCGATTCTGGAGGAGCGAAAGATTACGTCGCTGATCGTGGTGGACGTCGAGCGTCACGTTGAAGGCGTGGTTCACCTGCATGATCTGTGGGGCGTGGAGCTGATTTGATAGAAGCTGATCAGAGGCATACCAGGCCAGGAACCGCGCAAAACAACAATCGCAAGTATCCTGACATTTAGAATAGAAATCGCTGTGATTCGCTCTACGTCCGTTTCCAGCGGACGGGAAAGATTGTGCTCGTCATTTATGCACCGTTGGTCGAAGCTCTTTATTCCCACTCTGCGCGAGGCCCCGGCGGATGCCGAAGTGGCCAGCCACAAGTTCCTACTCCGCGCCGGCTACATCCGGCAGCTGGGAGCGGGTATTTACAACTACCTCTTCCTTGGCCAGCGCTCATTGAACAAGATCATGGCCATCGTGCGCGAGGAGATGGACAAGATTGGGCAGGAGTTCTACCTGCCCGGTATTCTGCCGCGCGAGCCGTGGGAAGAAAGTGGACGTTGGACGGCCATGGGCGACAACATGTTCCGGCTGAAGGACCGCAAGGGCGCTGACTTGTGCCTGGGCATGACGCACGAGGAGATCATGACCACGATTGCGCGCAACGAGCTACGCAGCTACAAGCAGTTGCCGCAGATCTGGTACCAGATCCAGACCAAGTTTCGGGACGAGCCGCGGCCCAAGTCGGGTCTGCTGCGCGTGCGTCAGTTCATCATGAAGGACAGCTACTCCTTCGACATTGACAAAGCCGGCCTGGACCGCAGCTTCGACCTGCACGACCAGATCTATCGGACCATCTTTACGCGCTGCGGCCTCAAATTCGTCGCCGTCGAGGCGGACTCGGGTGCCATGGGCGGCTCGCAGTCGCAGGAGTTCATGGTCTATACGGACGCGGGCGAGGATCTGATCGCAAGCTGCTCCAAGTGCGGCTATGCTGCGAATCTCGAAAAGGCGGTTTCGCGGCTCGTGCCGGTGACGGAGATGGAGGCGACGGGCGACGGCAAGCCGGAGTTAGTGCATACGCCGGGCTGCGCCGCGATTGTGGACGTGGCGGCGTTCTTTAAAATTTCGCCGGCTTCGGACATTAAGTGTGTGGCGTACATGGCTAAACGCGGGTACGGTCCCGGAACGACACTTCGCAGCGCCGGACTTGGCCCTACAGAGCCACTGTGGGAACCTGTCGCTGTGTTTTTGCGGGGCGATCATCAGGTGAACGAAACGAAGCTGACGAGTGCCGTGGGAGCACTCGAATTGCGTCCAATGCAGGCCGAAGAGTTGGAGAGCTATTTCCGTGGCCCCGCAGGCTACTTGGGGCCAGTTGGCCTTAATCCGAAGGAGGTGCAGGCTCAAACGTCCTTCGGCCCTGCATTTTCCGAAAGAGGGAAGAATGAGGCTGCTGGAGAGCCTCTGGTTGTCATCGTTGATCAGGCGCTCGAAGGGCGTAAATACATGGTCGGCGGTGCCAACAAGAAGGACTACCACCTGCGTAACGTCATCCCCGGACGCGACTTTTCCTGGACTCTCATGGCTGACATTCGCAGTGTAAATGCGGGCGAGGGCTGCCCTCAGGACGGATGCAACGGCACGCTCGTCGTGGGCAAGGCGGTCGAGGTCGGTCACATCTTCAAGCTCGGCTACAAATATTCTGAGTCGATGGGCGCGCGTGTGCTCGATCCCAACGGCAAGGAAGTGACGCCCATCATGGGTAGCTACGGGATTGGTATTGAGCGGATTTTGACGGCGGCCGTCGAGCAGGCGAACGACGCCAGCGGCTTTTGGCTGCCGGCCTCGATTGCGCCCTTCACGGTGGTGGTGACGGTGACCAATGCTGCGGATGCCACGTTGCGCGAAACGGGCGAGAAACTGGCCGCGGAGCTTGATGTGGCAGGTCTTGATGTGCTGCTGGATGACCGGGACGAGCGCGCAGGAGTCAAATTCAAAGATGCAGATTTGGTGGGGATCCCGTACCGCATCAATGTGGGCAAGAAAGCGGCAGGCGGCCAAGTGGAGCTGGTGACTCGCGCGACGGCCACCAGCGAGGATGTAGCGCTGGATGAGGTATTGGCGCGGACGAAGGAGCGCATTGAAGAAGAAAGGCTGTTGGAAGCGAGCTGCTAATAATCAGTCTGTGATTGCGGGCTTGCAGTGTTTGATCGGCACACCTTCTGAATTAAAG
The DNA here is from genome assembly GCA_021811745.1 of Acidobacteriota bacterium. The sequence continues at coordinate 2,409 of JAJZNH010000004.1, read as the reverse complement.
ATAGGCTGGATGGGGTTGCAGCCGAGTAAACCGGCGACTGGGGGCCGGAAGCCGGGAGTTTCTTGAAGATGGCGTTGAGAATCAAGTTTGCTAAGTCGACAGGTCGGCGTTCGGTGAAATCGGTGCTGGCGCTGATTGCGCTGACCGTAATAGGCCTGGGTGCGGTGGCGAGCGGCTCGGTCTTTACATATTACTATTTCAGATACCAACGCATCGTTGACGCGCGGTTCCGGCATCCGATCTTTGTCGATACGGCTAAGATTTATGCAGCGCCGCGCGAGGTGCGTCCCGGACAGACGCTATCCATCTCGCTGATTGCCAACGAGCTGCGCGAGGCTGGTTACACTGCCGCTGGCGTGACCCAGGTCTCGCAATTGGGCACGTTCAGCCTGGGCCCGCAGTCGATTACCGTGTTTCCCGGACCGGAGTCCTATCATGCGCCGGATAGCGCGACCATCCACGTAAGCGGCGGCATGGTGGATTCAATCACCGACAGTCACGGCCAGCAGTTGGCCAGTTACGCGCTGGAGCCGCTATTGATTACCGGCCTGAGCGAGAGCACGGACCGCATCAAACGCCGGCTAGTAACTTTCAACGAGATGCCGCCCAACCTGGTAAATGCGGTTCTTGCCATCGAAGACCGACATTATTTTGAGCACGGCGGAGTGGACTATAAACGCATTCTGGGCGCGCTCTGGAACGACGTCAGTCACCGTGATCTTACCGAAGGTGCTTCAACCATCACCATGCAACTGGCAAAGATGTTCTTCCTCACACCTGCAAAGACATTTAAGAGGAAGTTTCTTCAAGTGGTGATTACGTTCCAACTCGAGCACCTCTTCGATAAGAAGCAGATCTTCCAGATGTACGCAAACGAAGTGCCATTAGGCCATTGGGGTAGCTTCGATATTGACGGCTTTGGCGAGGCGGCGCAGGCCTACTTCGGCAAAGATGTGGGCCAACTGAACCTGGATGAGAGCGCGCTGTTGGCGGGACTTATTCAAAGCCCCAGTTATCTGAGCCCTTTCAGGCATCCAAATAGGGCTTTCGTTCGCCGCAATCTGGTGCTGGATGCAATGGTGGAAACGGGGGCAATTACGAAGGCTCAGGCTGAAGTCGCCAAGGCTAAGCCGCTGCGTCTTGAACGGGCTGCCATAGATGCCAGCGAAGCGCCGTACTTCGTGGATCTGGTGCGCGACGAGCTGTCGCGTAAGCTGGGCGATCGAGATTACAACCGGGAAGGCCTGCGCATCTACACTTCACTCGATCCCAACCTGCAGCGGATTGCTACCGAGGCGGTAGATGAGACGATGCCTTCGATTGATAAGGAAGTGGACAGGCTGCACGCGCGCGATCGGCAGCGCGGCATACCCTATCCCTATCCGCAGGTGGCGCTGGCGGCGCTTGACCCGCACACCGGTCAGGTCCTGGCGCTGGTGGGCGGGCGCAGCTACGGCGCCTCACAGTTGGATCACGCCTTAGCGCAGCGCCCGACCGGCTCGACTTTTAAGCCATTTGTTTACGCAGCGGCCTTTCGCACGGCCATCGAGGGCACGCTGCTTCCCGGCCAAACCCAGCTCTTTTCGCCGCTTACTGTCCTGAACGATGAGCCGACGACCTTTGACTTCAACGGGCAGGAGTATAGCCCGCGTAATTTTGAGAACGAGTACTTCGGGCCGGTGCCGGCGCGCGAGGCTCTGGCGCGCTCGCTGAACAACGCTACCATCAGCCTGGCCAGCATGGTTGGCTATGATAACGTGGCCGCACTGGCGCGAGATGCCGGAATCCTCAACGCACGCGGAACTCCGGCCATGGCAATTGGCGCCTATGACGCTTCGCCGCTGGAGTTGGCGGGCTCGTACACAATCTTCGCTAACAACGGCATCCATATTGATCCCTGGGTGTTGGCCAGCGTGCGCACGCCTGCCGGCAATATCATCGCTGACTACACGCCCACTACCCGGCAAGTGCTCGATCCGCGGGTGGCTTACCTCACCACCAACCTGATGGAGGCAGTGCTCGAAGATCACGGCACAGGCGCGAGAGTGCGCGACATGGGCTTTACCGCTCCTGCCGCGGGAAAAACAGGAACCGAGAACGACTCGTGGTTCGCCGGCTTTACCAGCAACCTGCTTTGTGTAGTTTGGGTGGGTAACGATAACTACACCGACCTCAAAATTGAAGGTGCGCACGCTGCTGAGCCCATTTGGGCTGCATTCATGAAAAGGGCCGTCGAGTTGCCGCAGTACTCGGACACGCATGATTTCATTCCTCCTCCTGGTGTCGAGGTCGTAACCCTGGACAAGCAAACTAACCTGTTGGCTGACGAGGCGTGCCCGGATGACTACACGGCCGCTTTCGTGGACGGTACCGCTCCGACAAACACGTGAGACCATCCCCATGGCAGGA
>JAJZNH010000031.1 GCA_021811745.1 Acidobacteriota bacterium | reverse complement strand
AAAAGTGACTGTGCCAGGACAGTATTCGTCTGTCGGTTGCGAAGGAGACGACGATACTCGGACACTTGCTCCTCGATCATCGGCTGCGATGGCAGTTCGTATACATGGGCCGAATGACGCGTGATCGCCATAGCATAGGAGTGAGGCGTATCGAGGACATACTCAATCACCAACTCGGTCGCGCGAAGACTCCGTTGGAGTGTGTTCAGCGGAACAGGATGTGCGACGGTTTGTCCGGCGGGCGATGAATCGTCCAACTGCAACTCGGCAACGTAGAGGGCTTGCGCAAGCTGGCGTCGCACCGAGGAATCATCGCTATTGATGAGCCTTAAATTCAGCGCCGCGATTCGCTGCTCCTGAAAGGTGGGTTGGTGCGGCTCGCGTGTCTCATGATGCTCCAGGAACTGTGCCTCGACTCGTCCACGCGCCTTTTCCACGATTTCAAATGCCTGGGGGAATTTTCGTTCCCTTGAGAGCAACTCAAAATCTCCTGAATATACCTGGCTCAATGCGGTGAGCAGTTCCCGCTCCACATTGGGTGTTGGGGCGGTTGCAAGAAAGGAATCGATCAGAGCCGCACTCTTGGTATAGAGAGCGTGCGACTCCTGCGCGCGACCGAGTCTTTCAAGGATTCCCGCCTTGATTGCCAGATTTTTGGGAACGAAATAAAGTTCATGCGGTAAGTGAGTGTTCGCCGCGATGGCCTCGTTGATACTCATGAGTGCCTGGTCGAGATCATTTTCGTGCTCATAGGCGAGGGCGAGCAGGCCGCCAGTCTGAGTGATCCCGCGCCAGTAACTCAATCGCTGTGCATAGTCGAGGGCGAGCGTGTATTGCTGAGCGGCATCCTGCCAGCGGCCCATGTCCTCGCAGATTTGACCTTTCGAGGTCAGCAGCTGGAAGAGGTGCGCATCCAGGCTCCCCCTGGGCAGACGGCGGATGACTTCGTCGGACAATGCCAGTGCTGCCTGATAGCGATGAAGACCGCGCAGCGCATCGATCTTGGAATTGACAGCGATGCTCGGGTAGGCAATACCCGGAGACCGAGCCGCCGTATGGATCGCACCATCCAGGACGTGAACCGCCTCGTCATATCGGTGCAACTCAACCAATCCTACTCCATAGACACTCGCGTAACGCACTTGCGCCGCCGGATCATGAAGATACTTTGCGACGATCCATGCTCTTACGACAAGCTTTTTCGCAGTTGCGATATCGCCCAATAAGAATGCTGCGATTCCTTGCTCGCCAATCGCACGGGTCATCAGTAGATAGTGATGCTGTTGCCTCGCCAGGATCTGAACCTGCCTCCATGTCTTCCGTGCCATCGAAGCGTCGTAGTTCGTCTCAATCATTCCCTGAATCACGAGAATGCGGAGCCGGGTGTCAGGATCCTGCGCCGCGGGCAGCGCCAGAAATTGTTGAAGCTCGACCAGCAAAACAGGAATTTCTTCGGATTCGGCCCGGGGAATGAATTGGCTTACACGAGCATAAAGCGCTTGCGAAGGCCGATTCTCTTTCGCGAAGAGCCCCTCGGCCCTGGCGTAAATCGGGGCCGCCTCCATCCACTGGTTTTTCCACGAGAGGCCGTCTGCCCGCTCCAGAAGAGCTTCGGGAGTTTCCTCATATCGGAGATATCGATGGAGGAGGACGCCAGCGATGAGGATCGCCGCCGCTCCCAAGGAAATCGCGAGAAAGCGAACTGTGCTGGATCTCAGCCGGAACATGGTCGGCTCCCGTCCCTGAATGAATAGTTAGTACAAGCATCCACCAGCCAGCATGAGGCGCGAGGGATGGGCCAGGGGCTGCGGGTGATAATCAAGGCATTCTGGATTACTGTGTCCATGGTGGCGTCTCGTATCTATAGCTAAGGCACGAACGGTGCCAAATTGGCTGGCTACTGTTTTCGGCCCTGTATCTGCCAGAAAAACACATAGTTGTGGCCAAAATCGCAGTGCTGGTCGGTACAAGCACTGCCCGAGGATCCCGATCGCTTTACGGCAGTGACTGCCTTATTTGGCACAGCGCTGTGACGGCTACGCGGAGGGAATGTCGGTTCCTGTGGCCGGGCGAGAGCAGGTGTTTTATCGGATGCGACAGGATGACGGTGCTCCTGGCGATCTTGGCGTCTAAAGGGCGCAGGCGGGAAGTCGAGCGGGGCAGGTTGGCTCATGGCAGTTCTCGCCATGCGAGTGCGGATAGGGGGACATACCAGCACCACGACTGACAGGAAGCTGGAATCAACATCGCAGGCTGGTCCTCAGCATTGTGCGGCTGTTGCCTGCAACTCCGCGACAATCGAGGGAACGAAGGCGATCGGGCTGCTGCCTTTGCCGCGCCAAAACTGGCCCTGTAGATGTAGCAGGCTATTCAGCCACAGCCGTTGTTCCTCTTCACAGTTCAGGCCATTCACGGTCGAAATCCAGGGGAAATCCAGGCCGAGGATGCCATGGAGCAGGAAAACGGCCAGTTCGGCGTCGGGCAGCGCCAGCAGAATCTCTTCAAACGCAGGTCGGTTCGAGCAGCCATCGCTCCGAACCACTGCGCGCCCAGATGCCTCCAGTACATGCCGGAACAGAGCACCCGGCAGCCGCTCGCCATTGAGAGACAGCCCGGAATCGAAGTACGCCCGGAACACGTGCAGGGTGGTCGTCTCCGCACAGTTTTCATCGCCGAGATAGAACCGGCAGAAGGTGAAAACAACGGCGTCCCAGCGGTCATAGAAGTCTTGCATCTCCTCGCCCGAGTATGCACGTTTCATGGTTTCACCTCCGCCGGTTGATTCGCCGGGTCACATGCGTCAAAGACCCGACGCATCCTGGCTTCCGCGTCATGCACCATTAGCGACACTCCGACCGACGCGCACGCCTGACATCTGCCGATCCAGTTGTTCACCGCAATCATGGTGGAGTTTCCGTCCTCTTTGATTGCGATGTTGAATGGCATCAGGAGACCGGCGTCGTCTTCGGTCAGAACGGCGCGCCAGGTTTCAAACTGGCTCCAGACGACGAGGACGGAATATTTCACGCAGGTCACACCCATGCTTTTCCGGAATTCACGATGAAATGGCACTTCGCAGATGATCTGTAGGCCTTCGCGTTGCAATGCCGAGCGCAACATGTCCAGAGTCTCTTCAAATGCGTGAGGGATGACGCGGATGAGCGAGCATGACTGAGTGGCGATCACCTTATAGCGACCTCGATCACTCTTGGTGCACGTCAACTGCCACATGGATGCTTAGCGATCGTGCTCTGCCGTGCAGCACCATGAGCGACTTGCGCCACGTGGCTCTCGGAAGCGATTCAGGAGAGTGCCTCATTTGCGGCAGTACGTGATTTGGATGATTGCGTGTGTGGCTGAATCTATCTTTTGTCTAACGAGGAGAAGGACTCCGGCGCCTTGCCATTTCGCGAAGCAGAACAGCAATCGACCGTGGATTCAGGGTATATTCAGCAGTCTCCAAGTTGATCTCTGCACCGGGTTCAGAGAAGTCTTCCGGAGAGGGCAGACTGGTGTCCACAACGCGCCGCCACTCGCTGGGTTGTCCTTGCTGGATAGAAAACGTGAGGGCCTCTTTTCCAGCGTTGATCATCAAGTAGATGTCTTCATCGTTTTCTGCCTCGCCTCTCAGAAAAAATGCCAGGGAGTGGGAACCAGTGGACAGATCGGGTAGCCCCGCTGCCCCGTACCAGCGCACGTCTTCACGCCAATACCGGCTGCGTGAGATGGAAGGATGTGCTTTCCGGAAGGCAATCATGTTCTTGAAGAAGCGGAAAACGTCATGATTGCGCGCTAGGAGATCCCAGTCCAGCCAAGTTGTCTCACTGTCCTGGTTGTAAGGATTGTTGTTGCCCTTCTGCGTGTTCATGAATTCATCACCCGCACAGAACATCGGCGTGCCGTTCGATAGAAAAAGCAGGATGCAGAAATTCTTTATCTGTTGTTTGCGGAGGGCCAGCACTTCGGGTGGAGCGCCCGCATCGCCCTCCCAGCCACAATTCCAGCTCAGGTTGAAATCGCTTCCGTCGAGATTGGAATGGCCGTTCACCTGGTTGTGCTTCTCGTTGTACGAGACAAGATCGTAAAGACAAAAACCATCATGGCAGGTGATGAAATTCACACTTTGGTACGGGCGGTAGGCATGCATGAGGTCATCGGGGAAAAGGTCGCAGCTTCCGTACAGGCGAGACATCAGCTTCGGCACCATGCCAGGATCGCCCTTTACAAACGCGCGCACGTCGTCGCGGAACTGCCCATTCCACTGCAGCCAGGAAATTCCGGGGAAGTTCCGGCCCAGTTGGTACGTGGCCGGGTCCCACGCTTCCGCGATCAGCCTGAACTGCTCCAGCTCAGGATCTCCGCCGATTTCAGCTATGACCGGAGGGTCTGTGAGATTGATCGATCCGTCCTCATTCCGGGTGAAGATGGAAGCAAGGTCAAAACGAAATCCGTCGACGTGCATTTCTTCCCGCCAGAACCGGATGCTGTCGAGAATCATCTTCCGCACACAAGGGTCACCGCAGTGGAGGGTGTTGCCCGTGCCGCTGTCGTTGCGATAACGGCGGCGCTCCTGTTCGAGCAGATAATAAGTCTCATTGTCGATTCCGCGGTAGCTATAGGTGGGGCCCTCTTCGCTCCCTTCCGCCGTGTGGTTGTACACGACATCCAGAAGCACCTCGATCCCGGCGGCATGCAGCGCCCTGACCATCGTACGGAACTCTTTCAACGCATCGAACGGCTTATCGGCGCTCGCGTACTCGTGATGAGGGGAAAAGAAGTTCAGCGGCATGTAGCCCCAATAACTGTCCTCATGGGGATCCTGCTGCATGACCGGGAGCAGTTCCACCGCGGTGATCCCAAGTTCCTTCAGATAGGGGATCTTTTTGACTACGCCGAGGAACGAGCCGCAACGATCAGGCGCCACTGCGG
>JAJZNH010000450.1 GCA_021811745.1 Acidobacteriota bacterium | reverse complement strand
GCCTATCACGGAACGCTTTCGATAGCTCCCGCGACGGGCGCGATTCTGCGCGTAACTCTGCTGGCGGACTTTCCAGAGTTCGATCCCGAACCGGATGTCGATCTCATGGTGGAGTACCAGAATGTCGATGTGAGCGGCGGCAACCTTATCTGTCCCGTGCGCAGTGTCGCCCTTTCGGAAGCCTATACCTGGGCACGAAAGCGCTATTGGACCAACCTTTACCTGAATGAGATCAACTACACGAACTTCCACCGCTTCGGATCGACGGCTCGAGTGCTGGAGAGCGCGCCCCCCTAAGGCTTATGCGCCGAGACCAGTACCGGCGGCGTCCTCACTTCGATAAATCGTCCTGCGCCTGCTCTTCTGTGGGCCTTTAGAGCGGCTCAGCGCACCAGCCCTGGCCGGAATCAAGGCCGAGTTTCATCCCGGCATATAAACGGCGGAGGCTCTGGACCTGGAAGCGGACTTCCAAAGACTTCTGTCCACCTCTCCACAGATTCTCTGACGGCGACTTCAGTCCCTTCCACCAGAGGACTGTTTGGAGTGGAAATGGAATTCTTATCTTGCGGTCTGCCATACTCACGCCCCGCCAGACTGGATAATCCCGTGGGGATCGGCATAGCACTACTCCTGCGCTCGACTGGCAGATTCATCGGCTTCTTTCTTGGTTTTTGCCCATCTTGTGAGAACCGCATTTCTTGCGCTGGCGGACCGCTCCTCAGCCGTCATGTTCGCCGCTCTCGCAGGGCCGCCCTTCTTGCCTCCCTTTCGTCCTAGTGCGACCGCGTGCGGGTTCTTTTTGGTTTCTCCCATACGCTCAAATTACGTGAACGCTCACGTATATTTAAGCCATCTGAATGGTTTCTCCGCCACAACTTCTGCCGGGTCCACGAGACTCTGCGGGTCACGCCAGCAATGAAAGCAGGGCTCGCGGACCACTTCTGGACAGTCGAAGAGATTATTCGGCGGCTACAAAAATGAAGCTGCACCCCTTCAGGATTTTGCAGTGCCGGCGAAACCGGGCGGTGCCGGAACGATTTTCTGGTTGGACGCGCGCACCATGCCGGGAAGGAGAAAGAGGTCGATCAGCTCCCAGATCCACGAAGATAGCATCAACAGGCCTGCGACTGTATCCCACCCGGCCGCCTTGGCTCGAACGGGCATGACAATCGCGACACCCCACGCAATCAAGAAGCCCGCCAGCCATAGGCAAAGAATCCACGCCCCGGTGCGGTTCCGGCCGAGGTAGAACCGGTGTACCCCGAAGCAGCCGAACGGCACGGCCAACAGGTAGGCGAGCCAGAGCTTCTTTCCTTGCTGACGATCGAGCTCCATCCGAACCTCCTGAATCCAAAGCCCCCTGTTCTATCTCTTATATACTGACCTCTGGTTACAGGAATGGCTGAAGCACGAACCCAATCGAGCCGCCGCTGGCTTTGGATCGGCGCGGTCTTCATTCTGATTGCCGTCTTCTTTACGGCTCGTTTTCTTTTCCGCCAGCGGCTGCCCGTGCGTGCTGCGCAAGCGGAACACGAGACCATTGTAAACACGGTGAGCACGAACGGACGGGTGGAACCTGTACATCCCTACAATTTCTACAGCCCGATTGCGACCACGGTGAAAGCGGTTTACGTGCATCCGGGCGACAGGGTGCCGGAAGGCAAATTGATGATCGTGCTGGACGACGTAGCAGCGCGGGCCCAGTTGGCAAGCGCTCAAAGCGCCGTGAAGGCGGCGCAGGTTTCGCTCGATGGGGCCGTCCACAACGGCACCCAGGCTGAGCGCCAGGCGTCGGCTGCCGAAATCGCCCAGGACAAACTCACCCGCGACCAGGCCCGGCGCGATTTAGATGCGCTGCGGAGGCTGGCGACAACCGGGGCTGCCTCTCCCAGCGAAGTGACCTCGGCACAGCAGCGGCTGGAGGCCGCCGAGGCCGCACTGAGTGCAGCCGAAACAAGTTCTCGGAGCCGCTATTCCCCGGACGAAATCGGGCGCGCGCGCGCTGCTCTGACGGATGCCGAAGCGAATTTGGCCGCGGCGCAGTATGTGGAGTCGCAGACGCGGATTTATGCTCCGATTGCCGGGACCGTCTACACGCTGGATGCCGCCCCTTCGGAGTTCGCCGAAGCCGGAAAGCTGCTGCTGCAGTTGGCCGATCTGAGTCAGGAACGGGTACGGGCCTACTTCGACGAGCCAGACCTGGGCCGCCTGGCGTTGGGACAGAAGGCCGTCATTCGGTGGGAGGGCAAGCCGGACCAGGAGTGGACGGGGGAAATCACCCGTCTTCCCGCCTCGGTGGTCACCTACACGACGCGGATTGTCGGCGAAGTTATCATCACGCTCGACAAGCCGGCCTCCGGGCTTCTGCCCGACACCACGGTTACGGTGCGGGTAACGATCTCGAGCGAGCCGAACGCCCTCACCATCCCGCACGAGGCCCTGCACTCCGCCAATGGACACTATTTCGTGTACAAGATTATGGATGGCGAATTGAAGCGGACACCGGTGACCGTTGGTGTGCCCAGTCTTACCCAGGCCCCCATCCTGTCCGGGCTCAAAGCAGGCGATTGGGTCGCCACCGGAACAACCAACGGTATGCCTTTACAGGAAGACATGCCGATTCAGGTTCAGCGGTGAGGCGGGCGCGGTCCAGGTTCCCGGCGGCAGGGGCAGCGCTGTTCTTCCTGGCGCTGGCCATGGGTGGCGCTGCGCAGTCGCCGGCCTCGACCCTGTCGGAAGCCCACGCTGCGCTGCAGACCGGTCAGGCGGATCAGGCGCTGAATCTGATTGCCGCATTGCCGGCGGCTGGACGCACCGATGCGCAGGCGCGCAATCTGGCCTGCCGGGTGGAGTTCGTCCTGGGGCAGTGGGACGCCGCGGTGCAGGATTGCCAGCAGGCGGCGCAACTCGATCCCGGCAACTCCGTGTATCACATGTGGCTGGGCCGCACCTACGGAGAAAAGGCGGACCGGGCCTCGTTTTTCACCGCCTTTTCTCTCGGCAAACGCGTGCTCATCGAGTTTCAGACCGCAACCAGGCTCGATCCCCGCAACGCTGAAGCACTCTCCGACCTGGGCGAGTTCTACCTGGAAGCGCCTGCCATGATCGGCGGTGGACTCGACAAGGCGGAAAGCGTGGCCCAGGAGCTGGAACGTATTTCACCCGCGCGCGCCGCCGAGCTCCGTGCCCGCATCGCCGAAGAACGCCGCGACTTGGGAACCGCCGAGGCGGAATTCAAAAAGGCGATTGCCGCCAGCCCGCATCCGGCCCTGCAATGGGCCACACTCGCCCGGTTCTACCAGCAGCGCAAGCGCTTTCCTGAGATGGACTGGGCCATCCAGAACTGCATGAGCGCCGCATCCCGCGACCCACAGGGTTCCGGCGTGGGACTCTACGATGCAGCCGGCGTTCTCATTGCATCCAATCGCAATCCGGGGCTGGCGGCCATTTTGCTCCAGAATTATGTGCGCGGAAGCTCCAAGTCCGAAGAGGCGCCCGTCTTTGTGGCCTATTACCGTCTCGCCTACGTGCAAAAGAAGATGGGCGATACAGCCGCCGCGCAGGAGAGCCAGGCGGCCGGCTATCGATTGGCCCGCCAATACGATCCAGCGCAGGACCTAAGACACTGACGGAGATTCACTGTTGAAGACCGGGATCCACTCGCGCCCTGCCTTGTTACCGATTTTCGGCGGCATGCTCCTGTTGGCATGCGGATCGGCCCATGCGCAGGTTTCGCTTGCCACCATCGTGGAGATGGCGCAGCACAACAGCAATCCGGTGCGGCTAGCGGAAGCCAACGTACGGAAAGCCATTGCCCAATATGCCGAAGCGCGCGATGTCTTTTTCCCTTCCATCTATTTCGGATCCGGGCTTCCTGCTTTTCCCGAAGTCGGTTTCACCGGAGCACTGCCGACCATCTGGGATGCCAACGTGCAGTCGATGGTCTTCAGCATGCCCTTGATCCGGTACTCGCAGGCTGCACATGCCGCCATTCAAGCCGCGAATCTCTCCTTGAAGGATGCCCGCGAACAGGTCGCGCTCGACGCCTCCAGCGCTTATCTCGAACTGGATACAGTGAACCGCGAAATGCTAGCAGCCCAGCAGCAGGATGAAGATGCCGCCCGCATGGTCCAGATCGAAGAGCAGCGTACCCAGGCCGGCGTCGATCCGCTCATGGATTTGCTGCAGGCGAAGCTCTCGGCAGCGCAGCTCAAACTGAACCACCTGCACCTGGAAACGCGGGCGGCCACGCTGGCCCAGCAGATTGCAGTGCTCACCGGTTTGCCGGCAGTCTCCATTCTTCCCGATCATTCCAGCATTCCCGAGGTGCCGGCCATCACCGCGGATGAAACCCCGCAGCCTACGCCCGGCATCCGCTCGGCGCAGATGCTGGCGATCTCCAAGGAGCGCGTTGCCAAGGGCGACACGGAGCACAAGTGGCTGCTGCCCCAGATCTCTTTCGGCCTCCTCTATAACCGCAATACCACGCTGCTCAACGACGTCAACAGCTTCTTTTCATCTGGTCATCTTCCTGCGAACAACCTGAGCTCCGGCTTCAATATTCAAGTGCCGATCTTCGACCAGAGCATCCGCGACAAAGCCCGAGAGTCGGCCGCCGACGCCCTGCGCGCCCGCGTGGAAGCGGAACAGGCGCAGCGCCAGGAGGATGTGCAAATTGAACAGATCACGGGCAGCCTGCGCGAACTGGACACCCAGGCTGAGATCGCCAGCCTGAAACAGCAGATTGCCGGCGAAGAGTTGAAGTCCGTGCTCTCGCAGATGGAGCTTGGCAATGGCGCCGGTGCGCAGCCGCAGCTCAGCCCGGAGGCCGAGCAGGCGGCCCGCATCGATGAACGCCAGAAGTACGAAGATGCGCTGGAGGCCGGTCTCGAGCTGAACAAGGCGCGGCTCAACCTGCTGCGCGCGCTCGGC
>JAJZNH010000583.1 GCA_021811745.1 Acidobacteriota bacterium | reverse complement strand
ACGCGAGCGACATCGAGGTCGTGAGGATCTTTGGTGTCGTTGTAAAGCTCGGCAAAGAGCGGCGTCCCCCAATCCAGGTACTCATCTTGTCCCCCCGCGCCTTTCGTTGTGATCGCCTGCAGGCCGACCGTGGGGATTCCCTTTTTCCAGTGAATCTTCTCGTTGTTCGCATCCACCGGCATGGGAATGTTCCAGATGAGAATCCAGGTTTCGGTGTAATTTGCCGCAGCTTGAGCCCGCTTGAGCCACTTTGGGTCCTGGGTCGCGTTGTAAAGGCTCAGGAAGGCCTCGAGCGAAAGCATCCCCGATTCCTTGTCGGTGGTCAGCTCCGGCGAAGAGGCGTCCACCGCGCCCCCTTCGTAGTGGCCTTCCCTGCCGTTGTGCTGCCACAGGTACTCGCCTGCGCGGATCGCAGCATCCAGATACTTCCGGTCCCCGGTCTGTTGGGCGAACGCCGTCAGCAGCGGGGGCCCCATGTACGTCGCACTCCCCGAGGGGTTGTAGACCACGCCGTTGTCGAGATACCAGGCTCGAGGAAAGGAGCCGTCTGCGCGCTGCTGCGTGAGCAGCCAGTCGGTGAACGACTTCGACCACCTGAGCCATTCCGGATGATCTCTGCCGAGTGCCTTTTCACGCTGATAGGCGTGCAGCAGTGTCAGCTGCGCCTCGGCAATGGTGCGCAGAAACTGCTGGTTCACCGACCAGACCGCGGTCTCAATCTTGCCGGTGAACAGGTTGAAGCCGTCCCCTGCGGGTGGAGACATGGGAATGAGCCGGATGAACGTGGCAATGATCGCTTCGCCGGAGGCGCGCATCTTCTGTCCGCGGGGACTGGGGTCGCGATCCGCCTCCTGCAACAACTGGTCGGCGGCTTCGATGTTCTTTGCGCAAAATCCCATCGCCGCCCGGCGCGCATCCGCACGAGTCATGTATTCGCCGGTACGCGAATCCAGAAGGTAAGGGATTCCGGTGCGGCCGTCGATGGACACCACCCGCGTTTCCAGGAAGTCGATGAGCGTTCTTTGGATCAAAGCGAGATCCCGGTAATCCACGGCCGGTTTCAACACCGACCACGCCCACCGCCAGGAGTTCCGCTCCAGCGCCAGGAAGTCTTCATCGGCTCCGAAACGAAACTGCACGTTGTAGCTCTGAGAGAATCCCTCGCGAATGGGGTTATAGCGCCGGCGCCAGGAAACCGTTGCAGCTCCACGATCGGACTGTGGGAGCTCCCCTGCCTGGCTGATGCCCGTGAACGGGCGTGGCACCTCCCGGACGGTTCCCGGCATCCAGCATCCGAACTGCACCCCCTGGCCAAGATTCTCGCGGGCGCCGAGCGCGCCGAATCTGAAGCTCTCGCTGACCAGGGTTGTGTCTGTGCCGGCGCGCGTCTCACCGGTGGTCGTGTCCCCCTGCGGCGTCGGATCGAGAACAGAAATGGAATCGCCGTTCTGAAACCACATCGCCAGCAACGGAGCCTGCAGAATATCTTCACGGAAATCGAAGCGCTTCAGCGCGTCGTTGATGGGACCGCCGGGAGCGCGTGCGCCATCGTGGGAGGGATCGCCGTAGATCACGCCTGGAGCAAAGAACTTGATGCCCCCCCACTGGTTGCCGGGGGAAGTTGCCAACATTACAGCCGACGAGAAACCGCCCTCCGCATTCCCTACCACCTTGACCGAGCGGTACACTGCCAGATTGCCGTCCTGAATGGTCCAGGTATCGCTGATGCGGAAGGTCACCGCACCATCCTTTACATCGGCGTCGGCCCTGGCTGCCCCTCCCACAAGCTGAACCGAGCGATAGCCCGCGGCAATTTCCGTCGGCGGGCCTTTGCCGGGATCGACCTCTAGTCGGGCGGGCTTTGGCTCAAGAAGCGGCGGCGCCGCAGGCGTATCGATCTCCAGGCCCCATCCATCCTGCGTCGAGCAAATAAACGACACCCTGGAAGCCTTACCCGCGGTTCCCAGAACCAAGGGGGATTGCGCAAACGCTGCAATCGAGCCCGCCAGCAGCAAGGTAACGACCGCAGTTCCAGTGTTTACCTTCATCGTACCCTCCAGATGTTGACTCCTCGGCGCACTTTGGCAGCTTTTCATAGAGAGCCAGAACGTTTACCCTCGTCGGATCAACGATACTTCGGAGTTCCCCAAGATGCGTGCGGGCAGACAGAACGTCCGCCATGGTATCCGGATTTCCTCGCGAATCCATCCGGGGATGCTGCCAAACACGTATCCACAAGTTCCACTCGTGCAGATTTTTTAGAGCAGCGAATGGGCATCTGGTCCTCGAGAGGGTTCGACCAGGTGGCAAATTTGTAATACCTGTTCCCTCCGTGTGCAATTGAGGGCTCGTGCGTCACCGGGAAATCTCCGCTCAGAATTAGCCTCTGCCTCGACCACCACCGGAAGCAGCGCCTTCGAATCCCCCGGCGGCAAATCGCCAGTCCGGTATGCTCGCCGCCATAGAAACACCTGGTTGGCGTTCACGCCTTCCGCTTGTGCCACCCGAGCCGCGCTGGCTCCCGGCAACAGCGTCAGCTCTACAATCCGCCGCCTCTCTTCCACCGACCACCGCTTGCGACCCATAGGGCAAGCGTCAACCATGAAGCCGGACCCGCGCCAGAGGGGAACTTCACACGCTTACGCAAGATTTGACCCACCCCTCAATCGAATTACAAGGTGCTTCGGGGCGAGATCGCAGTGCGCACGCGGGAACTTCTGCGGCAGATCTGTGAAGCTCGGGAAGTGGTGATCGCGCAGGGAACCGGTCACTCCATACTGACTAAAGCGGTTCTCCAATTGTTTTGGTGTCGAGCGAGGCCGAGGCGATCAAGTGGCGTTTTCCTCAAGAAAACGCCACCCTGCAGGATTTTGGTGACTCGATAGAAATTGGAGACCGCCTTAAGGCCACGGCAGTGCAGGAGGAGCTATTCCGCGAGTATTTTTTCGCCGGGGGCGGAGGGAATCTTGCAAACCGAGTAGCCGCGCTGCTCATAGGGGCAGTCCATGCCAGCCGGGGCGACGCCGTGAATGATGGTCCAGTTGACCGGGTACTCGCGCGCCAGGCGGATGAAGTCTCGCCGGGTGAAGTGATTCAGCCCATAGGTGGCGTTGGTCATCTGCTTCCACTCGGGGGCCAGGTCAGGAAAGATGCTGACTGCGCCGCTATCTTTGAAGTAGTCGGCCAATGCGGAGCGTGCGGCTACGGCGCGGAAGCCGTGTACGTCGACGCCGGGATCGAGGAAGTAGCGTGAGTCCACGGCGAAGACGGCGTTCTGGGGAGTGTGGGAGCGGATCCAGAGCAGGGCGTTGACCCAGTCATTGGGGCTGGTGGCGCGGCCCGGCAGTTCAATGTGCTGGCTGTCTGGAAAGGTGGCGCGCTCCACGAAGAACATGCCCACGGCCAGCGGGACGACCAGCGCGGGAATCACCCAAGCACGCCGTTCGGCCCAGTACTCGCCGATGACGCCGCCCAGAAGCAGCATGAAAACCAGGG
Source organism: Acidobacteriota bacterium (assembly GCA_021811745.1). The sequence continues at coordinate 1,439 of JAJZNH010000583.1, read as the reverse complement.
TGATGAGGTGAAAGGATCGCAGCGGCTGGAGGCGGGCGAACATGTCGAATTGCCGCGAGGAGGTGATGACGGCGGCGGCGGCGATCGAGAGGATGCCGAAGGGCAGCAGGGCCAGGCTGAGGCGGGAGAATTCGGGCGTGGTGCCGCGCAGCTTTCCGCGCCAGAACCAGGCCAGGAATGCCAGCGGCCCCAATAATCCCAGCCAGTGGTACCAGGTCCAGGTGGAGAGGAAAAAGAAGTCGCGGGAGTAGAGGGCTTCGCGATAGGGCTGGGTCGCGGGGCCAAGGTGAAAGTCCAGCGGCAGCAAAAAGAGCAGGGCCGGGACGGACACCAGTTCGCGATCGCGGGCCGGGCTCTGGACATGCTCGCAGACGGCGAGAACGGCGGCGAGAAAGACCAGGTAGACGGCCATCTGCGGATGAACGGACGCTGTGAGCAGCGTGAGCGCCACGGCAACGGGATAGCGCCGGGCAAGGAAAGCAGCCAGCGCGAACAGGGTCAACGGGGTGGAGAAGGAACGCGCCGTGAGATAGGGGTCGATGAGCAGGAGGCCGGTATTGGCGGCCGGCATGGTCATGACCGCAGTGATCAGCAGGACGCCGCACCACCGCGCGCGCGGCGAGCGGAAGCAGAGAGAGAGCAGCGTCCAGCAGGCGGAGAGCATGGCGAAGACCAGGGCGAGGTACCAGATCAAGGCCACCCAATCCACCGAAAGATGGGTCATCCGCGCGCTCAGAGCGACGACAGGGGCAAAGAACGAAAGCCGCTCGTGGGAGAGAAAAAACTGGGAAGCGTAGGGATAAAGGTTGGGGTGGAGCAGCTTGCGGACGGCGGGCAGATAGATCTCGCCGTCTTCGACGCCTACATGGTACCCGTGAATTAGGAGGGCGCCGAATGTGAGAAGCGCGAGTCGCAGAACAGGGAAATGAACGGCTGGAGCCGATCGCAAGAATCGCGATTGCAGGCTCGGCCGTTGAACGGCTCTCGGAGATTTCATTAAGGTCGAGCCCATGCTTAAAACTTCGATCTATTGACGATTTTAAATGGAGAAAGCGATCAGCGTGCGGGAAAACCTGAAAAATCCGAGGGGATTGCAAGCTGAAGTTGACGCGGCGCCGGGGCGGGATCGAGGCGTTGTGTAAACGGAATCAAGGAGTTGAGGAGGTGCAGGCCGTCTCGGCGGGTGGAGCCGGATGGATCGCATCGGGGCTCAACTGCACCTTTCGCCCTTCACGGCAGGAGGTATAGACGCAGCACACCAGTTCGAGGGCGCGATAGCCCTCGAGGCCGGAGGAGGCTGGAGGCCGGCCCGCCTGGCAGGCTTCGCCGAAGTCACGGAGTTGGCGCTCGAAGGGAGCGATGGCGATGGCCATGGGGTCGGAGGCGCCGGACTGGGCCTGCTGGCGGGCGACGGGCGCGGGCTCTCCGGTGTCGTCGAG
>JAJZNH010000138.1 GCA_021811745.1 Acidobacteriota bacterium | reverse complement strand
CCGCGACCTATGACGAGGTGCTCGAACTGGAAGCTGTCGTAGCCAATGCGCGACTGCCTTATGGCCTTACCCATACTTATGCCGGCTACGCGATGGTGCGGGAAGCGCGCGCAATCTGCGCCGCCGGCAAATTCGGAGCGATCCGCAAGGTAGCCACCGAGTACTTCCAGGGCTGGATGAGCAAGCCGATTGAAACAACCGGCCACAAGCAGGCCGCCTGGCGCGCCGATCCTGCACAGAACGGCATGGGCGGGAGCATTGGCGACATCGGCACGCATGCCTTTCACCTGCTTGAATATGTATCCGGCCTGAAAGTGACGTCCATCAACGCCATGCTGCGCTCGGTAGTGCCGGGCCGCCGCCTTGATGATGACTGTAACGCCTTCCTGCGCATGAGCAACGGCGCAACAGGCACGCTGGCTTGTTCGCAGGTCGCGGCGGGCGAACAGAATGAGATGCGCTTGCGCATCTACGGGGAAAACGGCTCACTCGAATGGCGGCAAACCGATCCCAACCGCCTCATCGTGAAGTGGCTCGACGGGCCCGAGGAGATTCACCATGCCGCAGCCGGATATCTCAGCAGCGACGCACGCGCCGTGGCGCGGGTTCCGGCAGGGCATCCCGAGGGGTACATTGAGGCTTTTGCCGTGCTCTACCGCGAATTTGCCGATGCGTTAACAGCGTGGAAGCAGGGCAAGGACAATCCTTTGCCGCCTACCCTGCCGGGCATTGAAGCCGGCGTCCGTGGCATGAGGTTTATTGAACGCACGATTGAAAGCAACCGTAAGCAAGCCTGGGTGGAGTTCTAAGTGCCAGCTAATAGCTGCTAGCTATTCGCTAACCGCTTCACCCAAAGTAGCGCCGGTCTCTCGACCGAGGTGGAGGCTGGCTTTCTATGTGGGCGTCTGTGCCTACTCGGCGGTGATAACCCGATCGCACCGTCAAAAAGCTAGTAGCTAGAAGCTGATAAGAGAGGTGTTATGAAAACCATCCAAGGTCCAGGCATCTTTCTCGCGCAGTTTGCCGGCGACCAGCCGCCCTTCAACACGCTCGGGACCATCGCGAAGTGGGCCGCCGGCATGGGCTTTAAAGGCATTCAGATTCCAAGCTGGGACAGCCGCCTCTTCAACCTGGAACTCGCCGCCGAAAGCAAAAGCTATTGCGAAGAGGTATTGGGCATCGCCGCTGATGCAGGCCTCGCGATCACAGAGCTTTCGACGCACCTGCAGGGGCAGCTCGTGGCCAGTCATCCGGCATTTGACGTGCTGCTCGACGGCTTCGCTCCGCCACAACTGGCGGGAGATGCGAAGGCCCGCCTGGCATGGGCGGCCAGGCAGTTAAAGTTTGCCGCGTGCGCCAGCCGAAACCTGGGCCTCACGGCGCACGCAACCTTTTCCGGAGCGCTCGCATGGCAGTTTTTCTATCCCTGGCCACAGCGGCCAGCGGGATTGATCGACGAGGCATTTGCGGAGCTGGGCCGTCGCTGGCTGCCGATTCTGGATCTCTTCGATGATGCCGGCGTGAATGTCTGTTTTGAACTGCATCCCGGCGAAGACCTGCACGACGGCATCACCTTCGAGCGTTTCCTTGCGGTCGTCAACGAGCATCCGCGCGCCAACATTCTCTACGACCCCAGCCACATGATCCTGCAGCAGATGGACTACCTCGCCTTCCTCGACATCTACCACAATCGCATTCGCGCCTTTCACGTGAAGGACGCGGAGTTCCGGCCCAGCGGCCGCTCCGGAGTCTATGGCGGATACCAGAATTGGATCGATCGCCCGGGACGCTTCCGCTCGCTCGGTGACGGTCAGATCGACTTCAGCCAGATCTTCAGCAAAATGGCGCAGTACGATTATCCGGGCTGGGCCGTTTTGGAGTGGGAGTGCTGCCTTAAGCATCCTGAGGCGGGCGCGGCTGAGGGCGCTGCCTTTATTCGCGACCACATCATTCGCGTCACAGACAAGGCATTCGACGATTTCGCGGGCGGTGCAACGGATGAGGAGCGCAACCGCAGAATTCTCGGGCTCGAAGGCGCATCCACGTAGTCTGCACACGGAACACCAGGGCACGACAGAAACCTGGTTCAGCGTGCCGCGCGGCGGCTTATTTACTTGCGGCGGAAGCGATTGTCAGGAAATCCTCCGACCTCCGGATTCAGCGCGAAGAGGCTTCCGGAGAGCCGGTCACCGGAGCGCGCGCTGGTAATGTACAGCGTCTTGAGGTCGGGTCCGCCAAAGGCACATGTGGTGGGATTTTGCACAGGCATCTCCACGATCCGGTCGATTTGCCCATTCGGAGCAACGCGAATAATGCATCTTCCGCCGAAACGTGCATTCCAGAGGAAGCCCGCGGCGTCCATTGCGGAGCCATCGGGCACGCCGCGCGCGTGTCCTGTGAAGAATGCCTTCTCGTCTGAGATATCTCCGGTCTGTTGGTTATACGTGTAGGAGCAGATGCAATTGGCGATGGAATCCCCGAAATAGAAGGTCTTGCTGTCGGGGCTCCACGCCACAGTGTTTGAAATGCCGATCTCCTTCTTCCACTCGGAGACGTGACCACCGGGATCGATCCGGTAAAGCACGGCATCCGACTGGGTCACATCGAGCATCTCGCCATTGGGGCCGACATTATTGCGCATGGTTCCCACCCAAAGTGAGCCGCGCGGGTCAACGCGCGCGTCGTTGAAGCGCATCGCCGGCGCGGCGGCAAGATGATGGATGGCTTCCACCTTTGGGTGCGTGCGCGGCGACCAGAAGCCCACCTTCGACGCCAGCACCAACAGTAAAACCTCCGGATCGGTCGTGAGTGTCACGGCCGTGACCGGCTCGTCGAAAAGCCAGGTCTCTGTCGTTCCGGCGTCCGCAACAAATTTGTGTACCAGGAACCGGTTGATGTCTGTCCAGTACAACGCGTTCTGTTCGGGATGCCACACCGCACCCTCGCCGCAAATATCGCCCGCAGGCACAACGCAACACAATTCACTCATCGCTTCCCTCCGCATCTGCGCGAACCGTTTCTAGCGGCTCAACGTACCGCTTCCGCAATCGCCTTTACCATCAGCACGCCCACTGTTGCCCCGCCGTCTACTTTGCCAATCGAGTCCTCACCGCGGTAGGCTGCGCGCCCGTGCAGCGCCTTCATCTGCCTTGTGCCTTCAAGTCCCGCCTCTGCCGCATGCAAAGCGGCCTGCCACACATCGGCAATCGCCTGGTCGGGCTTGGCGGACTTCAATGCTTCGGCTGCGGGAAGCAATGCGTCGATGATCGTCTTCTCGCCCGGCTGTGACCTGCCGCGATCCATGACGCCGCGCACAAAGCCGTTCAGGAAGCGCGCGGAATCGGCCAGAGTCAGAGATTCCCTGCCAGCAACTTCCTTCGCGCCCTTCATAAAGCCCGATGCAATCAGCGTTCCCAAAGTCGATGGAGCCTCTCGGGCCATGGCCACCCCCGCTGCCAGCAGTAGCTTGCCCACATCCTTTTCCGTGTAATCCTGTGCCACTTTGGCGGCGGCTGCAAATCCCTTGGTCATTGTGATCCCGAGATCGCCGTCGCCGGCCGCTGCATCAAGATCGGTCAGTAACTGGAAGTTATCCGACATGGTGCGGGAAAGATCTGCGAAGATCGTCTGTAAGTCGGTAATGGTCAGAGTGGTCTTCATTGCAAATTTAGATCGAAGTCACCTATAGTTGCGAAAAGAACGGGGTATGCGCGCTCTGATCAAGTAACTGAGTAAGTTCCGCGTCGAGCTTCAACAAGCTGATCGAAGCACCCGCCATCTCCATGGATGTGGCAAACTCGCCGACATAAGCGCGATGGATGTTAATGCCTGCATCCTTGAGGTTTTGATCCACGCGCCGGTAGAGAACGTATAACTCTTCAAGCGGCGTGGCTCCCAACCCGTTGATGAGCACGGACACGGTGTCGCCTTTCGCGCACGACATGTCGTCGAGGATTGTGCCCAGAACCTGGTCAACCACGGCGTCGGCGGGCTGAATCGCTCCGCGGCGTACGCCGGCCTCCCCATGAATGCCCATGCCGATCTCCATCTCCCCTTCCTGTATGGAAAACGTTGGCATGCCGACTTCGGGGATCGTGCATGGCGAGAGCGCAACGCCCATGCTGCGTACGCTCGCGGCTGTCTTTTCCGCGACCGCCTTGACGTCGTCGAAACTTGCCATGCGCGCCGCCAGTGCACCGGCAATTTTGTAGATGAAGAAGATGCCCGCCACGCCCCGGCGCTTTGCTTCGCTGCCTTTCGGAGCGGAGGCCACGTCGTCGGTGCCCAGAACCTGCTCCACGCGAATGTCATCTACCGCGGCCATCTCGGCGGCTAACTCGAAGTTCATCGTATCGCCGCCGTAGTTACCGTAGATATAAAGAACACCCGCTCCGCTATGGATTGCCTTCGTAACTTCCAACATGCGGTCGGCACTGGGCGATTGAAAGACGCCGCCGACGCAGCATCCGTCCAACATGCCTTCGCCGACATAGCCGAGAAAGAGCGGCAGATGACCTGAGCCTCCACCCGTGGCCAGCGCAACCTTGCCGGGATGCCGTTTGGTTGAGACCAGGCAGCGCAGATCGCCGTTCACGCACGTCACCTGATCGGGATGGGCCGCGTAAATGCCCTGGAGCATCTCATCGACCATGTTTTCGGGTTGATTGATCAGCTTTCGCATCGTTCCCCTCGGCGCGAATTCCGGAACCGCAACAGTATACCTTTGGATGCGCATGCCGCAGAAGACAAGGCCATGCGCGTCCTTCCGGGGCGGCGACCGCGCGCAGGATTCATGCCAGGATATTTGAGCGATACATATCGAGATACTGCTCCACGGCGGCGCGCTCGCTGGCCGCGTAGTCTGTCAGCGGCTCGGTCAGCACGGCGCTGCAAATGCCTAGACAGGACAACCCATACTTGAGGCCGCACAGCGGATTGTTTC
>JAJZNH010000563.1:2666-4942 GCA_021811745.1 Acidobacteriota bacterium | reverse complement strand
GAAGTGCGGGCATGGAACCGTCGCCTCAACTGCGGTGGAACCACCATCGAGTGGAACTTTACGCGCAAGCAAGCTCGACAGAAACTTCACTACTCAACCACACGGTCACGGTACTAGGCGCCGGGGCTGCCGTGGCGCCGATGGAAGAGACGGTGCGAGACATCCGGCCACAACTCGCGGAAGACGTTGGCGAGGGCATCGCGGCCGAGAGCGTAGCCGTACTTGGAGGTGAATCCGCCGACCGTGGATGTGGCGCTCGGGTAATAGGTGAGAGAGATAGCCTGAGAGATCCCACGGCCGAAGATTTCCGCGCCGTTGAAGGTATTCTTCCCGTGGTAATTGGGAGTGATGAAGATACGGGTGGCGGCGTAGACGGAGCGGCTCCAGATGCTTCCGGTGCCTTTGGCGTAGTAGCGTTCATCCTCGTGCAGGAGCGTCGGCAGCGCCCAAATGACCATGTAGTTGCCGCCCGCCTTATCGAGAAACCCGTGCCAGTAGTAATCGCCATAGCCGCCGACACCCTTGCCGAACGTGGGATGCGCATCATCGCCCTCGGCCATCAGCGAGGTGAGGCCAACGAAAACGAAGTTGGAATAGTCGAAAGTCTCCAGCGTGGCGACCTTGAAGGCTACACGAAGTGTAGGCGGAGGCGGAAGCACGCCGGCGCTGACAGCGCGGTAGTTGGGCATGACACCGAGTATGCGCTTGGGCTGGGGGAGCGGTTTAGGCGCGGCGACCGAAGAAGGGGTGGGTGCCGAGGGTAGCTTTGCGGCGGGATGACTGGGAGAAGTCTTCTGCGCGTGCGAAACGGCTGCCGGGTTGGGGTTGGCCTGAGCGAAAGCGCAACTGGCGAAGAGGGGCAGGACGAGCCCCGGAACGAGAAATCTGCGAAGCAATCAACCTCCGAAGGTGTGGCAACGAGCGTTCTTATCGGGCGTGCCGGCACGGGCCGAGGACGTAGCAAACGATCACGAAATACGGCCCTCCCAAAAGCAAGAAACTGCGAGATTCGCAGGGCCGTCCATGAAACGGGCTATTGGCTTGTCAGGCGTAGAAAAGGCAGCCGTTCAGACCCTCTCTATCGTACTCTGTAAACCTCTATCGTACCCTGTCAACGTCTTCCGAGACCAGCCTTGGCAGCCCGTATCAGGGCCATGGCATTTCACAGAGGAGAAGGCTCTTTGTCTTGAACGGGCACGACTCGAGGTGCTGATCGTCTACCTGGAATCGATCGGTACTCTAAGCCTTGGGGAGAGATGCGCTAATTACACTTCAAGCAATGGAGCGGCTTGCTCAGCCTCACCGAAATTCCGGCATGCTTCATGGAAGCAGCAGAAGTTCTGTCTTTTTGGATGCGGCCCGCTGGGCTCTCTGGGCGAGCGTAGAGGGAGGTACGATTTCACATCAGCTTGCTGCGGCCCGTCAGGCTCAGTTCTTTCACGATCTTGCCCACGTCTTGGGAGTGATCGCGGTGGGCGATCAGCAAGGCGTCCTCGGTGTCTACGATAACCAGGTTCTCCACGCCCACAAGGGCCACGAACTTCTGCGGGCTAAAAATGTAGTTGTTGGCCGCGTCGATGGCCAGGTGGCCCTCGGTCTCCGCGACGTTGCCCTCGCCGTCTCCGCGCAGCCGGCTCTCCATCTGGTATTCATAGAGCGAGGCCCAGGATCCCAGATCGTTCCAACTGAACTCGGCGGGCAAGCAATAAAGCTCCGACAGATGCTCGCCCTTGGCGGAGCGCGGTTCAAGCACCGCGTAGTCCACTGAGATGTTTTCGCACTTGGAATAGTTTGCCTGGAACACCGCCTCAAACTGCGGTGTTCCGTAGGCAGCGGCAATGGTTTCGAGCAGCGGCGCCGTCTCGGGCATGTGCTCGCGCACGGCGTTGGCCAGCGTTCGCGCCGACCACAAGAACATCCCCGAGTTCCAGTAGTAGTTGCCCGCCGCCACGAATTCCTCGGCGCGCATCTGGTTAGGCTTTTCGATAAACCGGCGCACATGCAGGACGGCATCGTTCTTGGCCAGGTCGCCGGTCTCGATGTAGCCGTATCCAGTCTCGGCGCGGGAGGGCTCAATGCCCATCACCACGATGCGTTCGCTTTCCGCGGCCACGGTGATGCCCTTTTGCAGTGCCTTGAGGAAGCGCGGCTCGTCGGCGATTACATGGTCGGAGGGGAAAACGCCCAGCACGGCGTCGGGATTCTCTCGCTCGATGAGGAAGGCGGCCAAGCCGCAGGCGGGGGCGGTGTTGCGGGCCACCGGTTCCTGCACGATC
>JAJZNH010000563.1:0-2656 GCA_021811745.1 Acidobacteriota bacterium | reverse complement strand
CTGGGCTGCGGGCAGGCCGGGCAACTGCTCGGCGATCTCCCCGGCCAGATGCTCGTTGGTGATGACCCAGGTCTTCTCGAGCGCGGCTAGCGGCTCCAAACGCTCCACGGTCTGCTGGATCATCGACCGCTCACCGTCCAGCGCCAGCACCTGCTTCGCGCGGGCCCGCCGCGAGCGAGGCCAGAAGCGCGTGCCGCTGCCTCCGGCCAGTATCACAGAACGAAAATCGATCTCCTTCGGCATAGAACAAACATCCTACCCGACAAATGTAACCTTTGCACAGGGACGCAAAAACATTTTTCTACGGAAGATCCTTCCCGGCCAGAGCGGGTTTGGTAACCTCCTCACCCTGGCCGGAAGGCGGATCATCAGAGATAGGGCCGTTCATCTATACCAAGCGCGTCAGGAACTCTGCCATCCGCCGCGTTCCCTCGTCGATGTTCTGTTTGGTCACCGGGTAGGAGATGCGGATATGCTCGCCCGTTCCAAAGGCCTCGCCTGGCACCGTGACCACATGCGCCTCGTGCAGCAGCCGCGTGGCCATCTCGGTGGCCGTGCGGATGCCGCCTTTGCCCAGGTAGGTGGAGATGTTGGGGTAGACGTAGAACGCGCCCTCGGGCTTGGTGCAGGTGACGCCGGGAATCTTCCTGAGCGCGGCCAGCATGTAGTCGCGCAGGTCGATAAACTCCTCGCGGAACCTGGCCACGCACTCCTGCGAGCCGCTTAGCGCCGCGATGGCCGCCTTCTGCACAAAGCTGGTGGTGTTCGACGTGGACTGCGACTGCAACTTGCTCAGGTTGGCCGCCACGGGCTTTGCCGCCAGCGCGAATCCTGCCCGCCAGCCGGTCATGGCGTAGGTTTTCGAGAGCGAGCCCAGCACCACTACATGCTCCTTGGCCCAGGTAAACGACCCTCCTGAAACCGGCTTGCCAGAATAGTTGAGATAGACGTAACACTCGTCCAAGAGCAGAAAAATTTTGCGCTCGTGGGCCAGGCGTACGATCCGCTCCAGGTCCTCGGCAGAGACCACTGAGCCAGCCGGATTCGAAGGCGAGTTGAGGATGATGGCCTTGGTTCGCGGCGTCACGGCCCGCTCGATGGCCTCCGCGGTTATGCGGAAACCCTCGGCCTCGCTGGTCTCCAGAAACACCACCTTGCCGCCCGCGTACTGCACGATGTCCTTGAAGCTGACCCAGTAGGGAACTGGCAGGATCACCTCGTCGCCGTGATCCACCAGGATCTGAATGGTATTGAACAGCGCCAGCTTGCCGCCGGTGGTGAACACCGCCTCGTCGACCGCGTAGTCCGATCCGAAGTCGGCTGCGTGACGCTCCACAATCGCCTTGCGCACGTCGGGAATGCCGGGCACCACGGTATAGCGCGTGAAGTTGGCGTTGATGGCGGCGACGGCCGCATCCTTGATGTGCTGCGGCGTGTTGAAGTGCGGCTCGCCGGCCCCGAAATCCACCAGGTTGGCGCCCTGCGCGCGCAGTTTGGCGGCCTCGGCTGCCACGGCCATGGTCGCCGAAACCTCAATCCGGCCTATGCGGTCGGCAAAGACTTTTGCGGGAGCTGTTGTGGTCATATCATCTCTATCTTGACAGATTTCCCACCCGCGGATAAACCTTCCCGCTTACGGAATCGCGTGTTCTTTGAAGAAAAGCCGCGAAATTACAGTTGTGTTGTGTGCTGTATCACCGGCAGATGTGATGCAGCTCACCGCAGCGCGCAAGGCACAACCGGCCCCGCTCAGTGCCCGCCGTTGAGCCCGCCATTGTATCCGCCGTTCGATCCCGCGTTGATTCTCGCCCGCAGCCGCTTCAGCACGTTGGGGGGCACTAGGCCGGTTACGTCGCCGCCAAAGCTGAATACTTCTTTCACCATCCGCGAGCTCACAAACGAGTACCGTCCCGCCGGCTGCAGGAAGACCGTCTCAATCTCCGGCGCCAAGCGCCGGTTCATCAGCGCCATCTGGAACTCATGCTCGTAATCGGAGATGGCGCGAATTCCGCGCAGCACCGCCGTCGCCCCTTGTTTGCGGGCGAAGTCCACCATCAGGCCGTCGAAGGTATCTACGGATACGTTCTCGAGCGCGCTGGTTGCCTCGCGGAGCATCTCCGCCCGTTCCTCCACCGTAAACAGCGGATTTTTGACCGGATTCACCAAAATCGCGACTGTGAGGTGGCTGAACAGCTTGGCCCCGCGCTGGATCAGATCTACATGCCCATTGGTGGGCGGGTCGAAGGTGCCGGGATAGAGGGCCTTCACACGCATCGCATGACTCTAAGCGGATTCTAGCAGCGCAAAGTCCGAAGCCGTCCCATGCGCCGCCAGCCCTATCCCTTTCGTCCGCGGACAGCCTCCTTCGCCTCGATGGTTCCACCCGCCGGAACCTCGGGCACATCGGCCTTCATGGTTCCGATGCTCAGCCGCTTGCGCAGCTCGCCGTCGATTTTGGTGAAGATGTCGCGGTTCTCCTTGAGAAAGGAGCGTGTGTTTTCGCGGCCCTGTCCGATGCGCTCGCCGCCGTAGCTATACCAAGCGCCGGACTTCTCCACGAGATTGTGCGTCACCGCCAGGTCCAGCACGTCGCCCTCGCGGCTGATACCCTCGCCGTAGAGAATGTCGAACTCTGCTTCGCGGAAGGGCGCGGCCA
>JAJZNH010000058.1 GCA_021811745.1 Acidobacteriota bacterium | reverse complement strand
CTGCACTGTATCGATTGCAGGCAGGTTGTGATAAGCCGATGCGGTTGGATCCACTTCCCCGGGATGCTCGTCAAAGCTCTGCTTTTGATACGACCCTCCACCCAGGTCGATGATGACCGGCTCGCCGTCCAGGTAGATCCAGAAACTGCCGGTGTCGCAGTGGCCATGGCTCCTGCCGTTGTCCGATGCGATGCAGGCGAGGAACGGCCCTTCGGGGCTGTCCTCCTGCATATGCGCAGCCATGAATGCCGTTTGCGGCAACCACACATCTTTGGGCAGCGGCGACAGACGGCGTGGCTCCGCGCGCAGCGCCGCTTCGCCGAAGATGGCCTCGAGCGTTTGTGGCAGGTAATTGTCCGGCAGGTCCGCTGTGGCCAGCGCCACCATCGTGGGGCTGTTCACATGCTTACCGTAGCGGAAGATCTTGTCCCGATCCACGGCCTGCCGGGGACGCGCATCGCCGATGTCCACATAGCGATTGCCCGCAATGCGCATCTCGACGATGTACTCGCCCATGCGCCGCAGCAGGGGATTATGCCAGATATTTACGCGGCCGCTGGTCGCCGAGCCCAGCATCTCCAGCGCCTCCAGCATTGCGCCGGCGGCGTCTTTCCAATACGAACAGCCCTCCTCGCAACCGCCGTCGTCGGGATAGGTGTTGATGAAGTTATCCAGGCACGCCATTATCTTTTGCACGCTGGCCACGCGCCGCGCCGCATCGCGATCCAGAAGCAGGGAAGCGGTCACCCAGTTCGAGCAGATCCAGGCGCCCCACTGATTCACCGGGTGAATCTCGTCTGCCGATGGGCCGCCCAACCGCAGGCCGTTGTCCTGTTCTTCGTCCGACGGTCCCATCCACATGAGGTCTTGCGAAAGCAGCGGATCGAAGATGCGCCGCTGCGCCTCCGCGTACACGCGCTCGGCCAGTTGAGGGTTGGTCGCGTTGAGCCGGCTGCCTGCCAGATAGACCGTCCTGGCCAGTGTGGCCACCGTATCCACCGCAAGCAAATCCACAACCGGGTCCGGCGGATTGGGGCCTTCCGGGCCCGCCTTCTGAGTGTTAAGGTCCGCGGGAATGCCCCAGAAACTCTGTTCGCAGATCGACATTACGCCATTGGCAATGTCCTGCACAAAGCGGCCCTTGTTTTCGGCGCACTCCGCAAAGGTGAGCGCCTGCAAAGCCGTCAGGGTTGCCGGCCGGGCGCTTTCGTATCCGGAGCGAGCATCCTCCAGAAACGAAGTGGCCGAAGGCGCTTCGAACCTGGAGTGAAGATGCTTCTCGCCCGCTGCAACCAGAGCGGCGCTCGTCTCAGGACGTAGCTGCGACCAGGCCGGATCGCCAATTTGCGGATAGGGCTTGTACTGCCCGATGGGGACCAGGCTCTTCTTTAAGTTTTTTGGCCTGCACTGGCGCGCCAGTAGATTGCGGATCTTGCCGCGCGGCGCCGCCGTGTCTCCCTCCGTTGGGGTTTGAGCATCAAGGCTGCCCAAAGCCGCGGCGCCGAACAGGAGCGCCGATCCGGCCAGAAAACCCCTTCGGGTAAGCGGAACAAGTGACTGCACATTCTCGTTCACAAAAAGATTCCTCCCAAATGCTCCGCTTACGCCGGTCGAATACGGTCCAGGATCTTGGGACCACAACCAGCCGGTCCAGTTTTAGAGTCAGAACAGATATGCGGAAACCAGGCAGCTCATGAATTTACGGGCGGATGAGCGCGGCAGAACGTTCCAGTCTAGAGGCCGGAGCCATGGCGGTCAATCAGCAGGGCGCGCTTATGTGATCACCGGCACATCCGCCACGCCTTTTACGCCAAAGACGCGCCGGTAGCGCTCGATTTCGCCGGGCTCTCCGAGCGCCTTCGAATGATTGTCCGAGAGCTTGACTGCAGGCTTGCCCTCCGCATCGCTCAGTTTGCACACGAGGCTTACAGGATCGAAGCTGCTATCCCCCAGCGGATTGCAGCCGCGGAAGTCGTTGGTCAGCAGAGTTCCCCATCCCGCGCTGAACCGTATGCGCGGTTCGTGTGTCCACTTGTGGGGATCCAGAAAGTCGGCAGCGCGCTGAAAATCCGCGGGCGAAGCGCCACCGTGCAGAGTGCCCGCAAACCAGGCATGAAGCCCCAGAATCTGGTCCACATCGAGCGCATCGGAGGCGATCAGCCGTTTGCGGCGTGGATCGCGTCCGCGCTGCCGGAGCCACTCGATATACTCATCGCCTGCCACGTAGGGGTCCTTGCTGTCGATGCGCTGTCCTGTCCAGTCCGCCACCCAATCGGGTGCGTGTTCTAGAAACTGCGTGGTGCCGAAAGTATCGGGAAGAAGAATGAGCAGCTCGCCCTGATAACTCTGCTGCCATAACTCCAGCAGGCGGTACTGTGCAGTCAGTAACTCCTCTTCGCTCGTCGCCAGTGCGGCCAGCGCCATGGGTAGTTCGTGCGCATTGGTGCCGATGGCCTCCATATCGTGCTTATATGCGAGATACGTGTTGGAGCTGCCGGTAAAACTTGCGCCGAGCATGTCGCTCGCCGCCTTCACCACATACTCCTGCCACAGGAAGCTATGGCGCCGGCGCGTTCCGAAGTCGCTGACGCTCAGTCCCGGAACGCCGCGCAAGCGGTCAAGCTTTTCCCAGAGCCGGGTCTTTGCGCGCGCATAGAGAATATCGAGCTCGAACTCGCTCAACCGTTTCAGACTGGCGCGGGTTTTCAACTCGTCGATGATCGCGAGCGCATAAATCTCCCACAGGGTCGTCCCGGTCCACAATCCGTGGAAGCGAAGCGAAAATTGTCCATCATGGACGGACAGTTCGTAATCGGAAAGACTGAAGCCGTGCTCCAGCCACTCCAGAAACGCAGGCTCGAAGATGCCGCGCCGCCCATAAAAGGTGTTGCCCGCAAGCCAGATCAGCTCTGACCTGTGGAAGCGCAGCTTCCGAACCTGGTCCAACTGCTCACGCAGCTCGTGCAGGTTTACAACCTCGGCCAGCCGCACCGAGGGGGTGCGATTCAGCAGCGTGAACGACGCATGGAAGCGGGGAAAGTTCTTCCAGATGAACTGGAGCATCAGCAGCTTGTAAAAGTCCGTATCCAGCAGGGAACGGGTAATGGGATCAAGCTCCCAGTTGTGATCGTGCGCGCGCCGGGCAAGATTGATGATCACGATGGCTCAACTTTACGCGAACGCGCGCGGTTACGGAAGTGCGGCGAGCGGAAATCTGCCCGTCGGCCTGCTGGCTGCGGCGGCACAGGAACCCATCCATCCCGGCCCAGCGATTCAGGCGCTCTGCTGAAAAAGCGCCTCGCAACGGCTGACCGGCAAACGTGCTACGGAGTATACTGGCTCGCAAATCGACTGTGCATCCAACGGATCGTTCGAACGCGAATGCTTGCGGATTCGACGCGGGTGGATAGAGTCTCGCCATGCCGCCCACATCGCCGCGGGTTTTGCCGGGAGCGCAAGCTTTCGCGAAGAAACAGTGGCCCGGGTATGCCGGCGCTGTGCCGGAATGCGAGATTGGAATTCCGGCTGTTGCATGCCGCAATCGGATTCTTCAACCAAGGAGTGAATTACTTGTCGAACCTTAATGAGCACACCAGGGAAACAGCCCCTGTTTCCACGCAATCCGGGCCAACGCGTCGAGAGGTCCTGCAGGGATCGCTTGCCGTTGCGGGCACAATGCTGGCTTCTTCCGCGGTTCCTTCGATGCTGTCCGCCCAGACCAAGGCCAGGAAGCCGAACCTGGTCTTCTTTCTTGGCGAAGGCCAGCGAGCCGACGCGCTTTCCATTGCCGGGAATCCGATTCTGAAGACGCCCAATCACGACCGCATCGGCCGCGAGGGGATGCGTTTTGAGAACGCCTTCTGCACAAACGCCCTCTGTGCGCCGGCGCGCGCGGTGCTGCTGACCGGCATGTACTCGCGATCGACCGGAGCGCTCTCGAATGAGCATTTGAGGCGTCCTTTGCCTGCCGACATTCCGATCGTTACCGACATTCTTCGCGAGGCGGGCTACGAGATCGCCATTGTCGGCAAGGTGCATATCGGCAATGGCGTTGAAGAGCGCCATTGGGACTACTATTTCGGCCATAACTCTGCGGCGAACAACTACGCCGATCCCTTCTTTAAAGAAGGCAGAAACGGCAAGGTTGGCCCGCAGGTTCAATATCACAATGTCTATCCGGACGATCTGGCCGTAGACCGCGCGCTGGCCTGGCTCAAAGAGGACCGCGGCGACAAGCCCTTCTGCCTGCTGGTCTGGTTTGTAGCCCCACACGAGCCGTTCTTCCGGCCCCGCCGCCTTCTGGATTTGTATCGCGGGGTGTTAACCCCCAAGCCGGCTTCATTCGACGATGACCTGAAAGGTTATCCGGGCAAGCCCAAGTGTTTTGCGGATGCGGAAAACAAGATAGGCACCACGCCCACGCATCCGGCCTGCGGCTCGCTTGAAGGAGTGATGAAGGATTACTACTCCGGACTGGTGGCCGTGGATCAAAATATCGGCCGTATTCTGGATTATCTCGAACAGCAGAACATCCTTGACGAGACAGCCATTGTGCATACCTCCGACCACGGCTTCTTCCTGGGCGAGTGGCGCATGTTCGATAAGCGGCTGATGCACGAGCCGTCGATTCGCGTGCCCTGGATGGTGCGCTACCCGAAGCGTATTCCCGCGGGCACAGTGCGCAAAGAAACCATCCTCGATGTCGATCTGGCCCCGACGATTCTCGATCTTGCCGGCGTGCCCGCGCCTGCGCATTTCCAGGGAAAGAGCGTGCTGCCTCTGGCAAAAGCAAGCGATCCCTCCTTCCGCAACGAATGGTATTACGAGTACTACGAGTGGCCGAATCCCGAGGGAGTGCGTCCCTGCCGCGGCATCCGTACCGATCGCTACAAGCTGATTCACTATCATCTGGAGCCGCAGGAGTTCGAACTGTACGATCTCCAGACA
>JAJZNH010000585.1 GCA_021811745.1 Acidobacteriota bacterium | reverse complement strand
GTTGGCATCATCAGCGTACTGGCGGCCGCTGAGGCGGCTTTGCAGGCTCAGCGTACCCCACGCAGGCTTGAACGCGCGCAGATTGAGCGTGGCCATGTTGCGGGCCACTTCTGGGATCCACTTGCCGTAGTCCTGCGTCCCGCCTGTCACGGTCGCGTGAGCATACTGGTAGCCTCCATCCACTGCCATCCAGCGGAGCGGCATCAGCTCGAAGTCCAGCGAGACGCCACGGCTCTCGATCTGGCCCAGATTCTCGCGCTTGCGCAGAATGGGCGAGGAACTGCCGTTAATGGTGAAGGAGGTAATGGGCCGGTTGACCTGGGTGAGGAAGTAGCTGGCGCGGACGCTGCCCCAAGGCTGTTGGGTGACCACGCCCGTTTCCCAGCCGGTCGCTCGCTCGCTTAACAAATTGCTATTGGCCGCTGTGAAGACATTGCCCACCTGGAATGAGTTGTAAAGTTCGTCGGGCGTGGGCGTGCGAAAAGCCCGAAAACCTGAAGCGGAGAGCGCCCAATGCGGCGTGAGTTTGCGTGAAACTCCCACGCGCGGGTCGAAGGGCCGTTCATCGCGCTGCGAGGGCTGTGCCGGTGCAGGAATCCAACTCGAGCCGTTCCATTGCAGTTCCTGCCCGTCGTAATTCTGGAAAAAGTCCATGCGCGCCGAGGCGGTCACCGTCCAGGCGTTGCGGACCCACATCATCTCGACGTACACGCCGGAGTCGCGCTGGTGATCGTGAAGGTTGGTGAGGAGATCGCTGCCGGTCAAAAGCTGCTGGCGGTCCCAGACGCGCACATCGTGGACGTCGGCGCCGCCCAGCAGAAGCAGCCCTGCGCCTAAAGGCTGGCTCCAGTGCGCCGCCGCTCCCAGTTCATTGTCGGCCGTGTTCAGACGCTTGACGGGAATTTCGCCGCAGCGGTAGGAGCACGTCGGATAAGCGACGGTGGGCAGGTTGGAGATGCTCGAAAACGTCTGCCGAAAACCCTCTCTGGAGCCATAGAGGCGCACGGCGAGCGCCGAGCTGCGCGGGCCCTGCCAATCGCCGCCAGTGGCATAGCGGATGAGCCGCGTGGCGTTCATCTGGTAAAGCGTGCCGTTGTGGCGCGACTCGTTGAATCCTGTTCCCCGCGCGAAGAGTCGAAGCGGTCCGCGATCATGCTCAACCAGGGCCAGGGCATTCTGGCTGTGAACATTGCTGGGCTGATCGACCGGGCCGCGCTGGTAGGGCGCTTCCTGAATGTAGCCGTCTGTGCCAAGCAGCCCGCCCGAGCCAAGCAGTCCCCACGGACCGTGCTTCGTCTGGCCTAAGAGATTGTCGTCGTAGGTGCCTTCGCCGCCATAGCTGGAATAGAGCTCACCCTGCGTAGCGGTTGGCTGAATGGGGATGACGCTGACTACGCCGCCGATGGCAGCGGAACCGTAGAGATCGCTTGCGCCGCCGCGCACCACCTCGATGCTTTGAATCGACAGCTCTGGCGGCTCTTCCCAATGGATCCACCCACCGATCGGGTCATTCAGCGGCACATCGTCTTCAGTAACCAGCGTGCGGCTGGCGGAGGTGGAACCCAGGCCGCGCAGGCTGATGCCCTGCGTGGTGGGATTGGCCACCAGCGAACTGGTGCGGCGGAAAAGTTCGACGCCGGGAAGCTGGCGTACCTGGTCGTCGAGGGTGATGGCCGCCGTGCTGCGAAGCGCCCGTTGCGTAAGGATGCGCGTTGAAGCCGGGCTCTCCAGTTCGCCCAGCGGAGTGCGATAAGCGGTGACGGTAACCTGCTCAGGATGGGCCGCGAGCTGAAGGCGGACGGTGGTTGCCGCCGCAAGCTGCAAAGATTGCGTGGCGAAGCCCTGCGCGGCCACGCGGATGCGGCAGGGCGCGGCGCAGGAGACGTCCAGATGGCCGGAAGCATCGGTGCGACCCAGCAGCTTGCCCCCGGAATCTGTGACCGTAGCTCCGGCAAGCGCTTCGCCGCTGCTGTCTTCGATGGTGATGGTGATCGTAGCGGCAGTTTGTGCGCTAGTGGCGGCCGGAATCATCAACATCAGAAGCAGTACCGGCATGCCAAAGATCGCTTTGTATCTGTACCACCGCATCGCTTGCATGAACGGAATCAGGGAAAAGGCTCTTTAGCAATTGTGACACGCTGCATCCCGTGCGCGGCTCGCGCGCCTCCGGAGCGATCTCGTGAAGCGGGACAAGCACAAAAGCCCGCTCGGCAAGCCGCGGATGAGGAATTTCAAGGCCCAGTTCGCTCAGCACGATATCGCCGAAGAGCAGAAGATCGAGGTCGAGCGTGCGCGGTCCCTTGGCGACGCCGGCAGAGCGATTGCGGCCGAAATCATGTTCAATGGCCAGAAGAGATTCCAGCAGTTCGCGCGGCGCGAGATCCGTTTCCAGAGCAAGAACCGCGTTGACAAAGCGAGGCTGATTGGCGAATCCAACCGGCACGGTCGAGTAAAGCGACGAGCGCGCAACAACTTGCCCCAGAGACTCAATGCGCTTTGCGGCGGCGGCCAGTGTTGTCTCCGGCGAGCCCACGCGGCTAGGGAGGTTGGCGCCGAGACCAATGTAAGCCGTGAGCATACTGCTTCAGGGTATCGCAGACAGCGGCCCTGAAAGCATCGCGGCTAAGTCAGGAGTCGAGTGATTGGATTGCCATCGTCCCGCGAAGATCTGCAAGGCGCATGCGCTACTCTTCCCGCAGTGCATCCATTGGCTCAATGGATGCGGCTTTGCGCGCGGGAAGAAGCGCCGCCGTCAGCCCAACCGCCGAAAGCGCCACGGCTACGGCAACATCAGTCCATGCATCCAGCGGCCTTACGTGGTAAAGAAAGCTCGCCACCAGCCGCCCGCTACCCGCGGCCAGCAGCAGGCCCACACCAAGCCCTGTGCCCACCAGGATGGAACCCTGGCGCAGGACCATGCGCGCAACGCTCTCGCGGGATGCGCCCAGCGCCATGCGCACGCCGATCTCGCGGCGCCGGTAGCCGACCAGTTGCGACAGCACGCCGACGAGGCCGGCAAAGACCATTAACACCGCAAGGCCCGCGAAAGAACTCACGAGGTACAACCCCAGCCTCTGGTTGAAGGTGTTCTTCTCGACGGCTTTCTGCATGGTTTGAAAATTGTCCAGCGCGAAGCCGGGAGCATTCTGGCTGAAGACAGAACGCATCTCCGCCGCAACCGGGATGTTGCCGCGCGTCTTCACCACAAAGCTCACCACGGTCTTCAAAAGCGCCTGATAAAAGAGTGAAGTGGCGGGAACCTGCTGCATGGGCAGAATCAAACAGGGCAGCACGTCGCCGCCCACGCTCCTCTGCACCTGATCGCCATATACGCCCACGAGGGTGTAGGGCTTGACCATGCCGGTATCGGCCCCACCGAGGTTGATCTGCCTGCCCAGCGGATCCTGGCCGGGGAAATACTTTTTGACGAAGGCCTGGTTGACGACTGCAACAAACGGAGTCGAGGCTGCATCGCTGTCGGCGATCATGCGCCCGCGGAGAACAGGCGTCCCCATAACAGCCATGTATCCGGCACTGGCTGCGGTTACCAGTGTTTCCATCGATTTGCTCTGATCTTTGGCCTGGCCCACGATTTCGAAGCTGCTTTGCACGCCCATATCGGAGAGCGGCGGAGTGGTGACCAGGGCCGCGTCTTCCACGCCGGGCTCATGGCGCATTTGCTCCAGAACCGGCTGATAGACCAGCGTGGCCACGGAAGCCGGCGCGTGCTCTGTATCCCCCGAAACCGCCATCTCCGAGAAGCCTGCGGCATCGGCCGGCATGGCGATGAAGGTGGTTACGCGCTCCGCGTCAAACCCGAGCCGTGAACGTTCCAGATTCCACAGCGTATGAAAGAGCAGTCCGGTTCCCACCAGCAGAAGCGTGGATAACGCAACCTCGCCCGCAACCAGGACGCCGCTCAATCTTCCGCCCACCGAACGAGCCGACAGCCCGCGCGAAGCCGCCTGCAATGCCGCCTGCGGATGCGAACGAGCCGCCATCAGCGCCGGCAGCAGAGACGACAATGTGGTGGTGATGATGGCAATCGCCGCGAGGACAAAGACGACCGTCCAGTGAATAGCAATCGAGTCGGCGCGCGGGATCGTGCCCTGTGGAAGCTTGCCCACCGCGGTCATGGCTGCCTGCGCAAGCGCCACACCGCCGAGGCAGCCCAGCAGGCTCAGCACCAATCCTTCAGTCAACAACTGCCGCACCAGGCGCATCCGCCCCGCGCCCAGCGCAGCGCGCACGGCAAACTCCTGGCGGCGGCCCAGGCAGCGCGCAATGAGCAGGTTCGAAACATTGGCGCAGGCAATCAGCAGCACCAGAGCCAGCGCCGCAAACAGCGCATAGAGCACCGGGCGCACCGGTCCCGTAACCACCTCCTGGTAAGGCGTTGCGCGGAATGCAACTTTTTGGTTGTAGATAGCGCTTTTGCGAATGCGCGCCGCGATCGCGTCCAATTCAGCTTGAAGCTGCGGCTGCGTGACCCCGGGGCGAAGCTTTCCCAACACGTTAAAGAAGTCGTAGCCTCTGTCCTTGAACATCTCGCCGGTCGGCTGCAGTGGCAGCCAGATGCCCTTTTGAACGTCCGGCCCCATGTCTTCCGGGAAATGAAATCCATCCGGCATAACACCAACTATGGTGTGCGGCCTGCCGCTCACCCGCACCACCTGCCCGACGATCTTCGGATCGGCGTGGAAGTTCTGGCGCCAAATGCCCTCGGACAGGAGTACGACCGGCGCACCGTTCGACTCTCCTTCCGCTGCGGTAAAAGTCCGGCCCAGCATCGGCCGAGTGCCGAGCATGGAAAACAGGTTCGTGGTGACGCGCGGCGCGGCGACACTTTGCGAACCGTTCGGCCCCTCGATCACGGCGACGTCTTCCGAATAGCCCGCAACATCCTCAAGCAGCTTCGATTGCGCGTGAATATCCCGGTAGTTGAGCCAGGAGGTCGCGCCA
>JAJZNH010000366.1 GCA_021811745.1 Acidobacteriota bacterium | reverse complement strand
TTACGGTGGCGGTGTAGCGAAGGCACGCGCCGGGCGCACACAGATTGTTCGAACGCGGCCGCACTTACCGCCGCACCACTTCTTCCCCGCCCTTCATCACGAACTTCACGTGCTCGACCACTGAAATGTCGTCGAGCGGATTGCCGGGCACAGCGGCAATGTCGGCGTAGTAGCCAGGCTTGAGCTCGCCGATCTGCCCGGCCCAGCCCAGTAGGCGCGCGCCTTCGATCATGTCGGCCTGCAATACCGCCAACGGCTTCATTCCGTACTTAACCATCAGTGTCATTTCGCGGGCCTGCGTGCCATGCGGGAACGGCCCCACGTCGGAGCCGACGGCGAAGGGAATCCCGAAAGCGATCTGCTTCTTGAACTGGGCAATCTTGAAGTCGAGCATGGCGGCTTCGCTGGCTGCCTGGTCCTGCGAGCCGCGGTGATGCGCGAAGTAGTCGAAGATGGTGAAGGTGGGCACGGCAGGAATGTGCTTTTCCTTCATCAGCCGCATCGTCGCGTCGCTGAGTTGAGTGGCGTGATCGATCGAGGCCACTCCCGCCTCGGCCGCATAGAGCGTCCCCGGCTCGCCCATGGCGTGCACGCCCACGGTCGTTCCTAGCCGGTGCGCCTCGGCCACCGCGGCGGCCAGTTGCGCTTCGGTGTACTGGTAGGGAGTGTGCAGCACGCCGTCGATCATGCGATCCGGCCCGGTCTCGTAGATCTTCACGAAATCCGATCCCTCCTTGTGCTGCTCGCGGATCACCTCGATGAGTTGCTCGCTGTCGTTGGCGCGATCGGCGTTTGAGAGCACGTGCTGCGCGGGATTGAAGCGGCTGGCATCCTCATGGCCGCCGAGAATGTCGATGGCATTGCCGCTGACGCGCATGCGCGGCCCGGGAAGGATGCCGGCGTCAATCGCATTGCGCACTGCCGTATCCGCCGAGCCCGCGCCCTCGGTGCCCATGTCGCGCTCCGCGGTAAAGCCCGCCATCAGGTCGGCTCTGGCGGCCTGCTCGGCGAGAATGGTGCGCCACGGCACCGATTCCTCCACCGTCTGCAAGTCCTCCGCGCCGGGATGCAGGAACAGGTGCACGTGCGCGTCAATGAATCCGGGCAGCAGCGTCACGTCGCCCAGGTCGATGATCTCGGCGCCCTGCGGATGTTCGACCGTCGTCCCCACCTCCTGGATGCGCTCGCCCTCCACGAGAATTTCCCCGGGCGTAAGCATCTTGCCGGTGTCCACCTGCAACAACCGCGCGGCGCGGAGCACGATGGGAGTCGCAGCCGAATGAGCCGGCGGTTGCCCAAACGATCTCAATGCAACCAGACACGCAAAGCAGGAGGCAATAGAGAACACAAATCTTGTGGCGCGTTTCATGGCTACGAATATAGCAAGAGAAAATCCACCCGCCGGCAAATGGCCGGATGCGCCTACGGGTGCACGAAGCTCGTACCTGCTTTGGAGTTGCTGGTCGCCCTCGACGCCGCCAGACCGTCCGCGCCCTGAGCGGCAACCGGCAACCGCTCGATCCGCAGCACGGTGATGTCGTCTTCCTGCCCGAAGGCCTGCGCGGCCGCCGCAATCTCCACCGAGTTCCGGTTCTCGAGGGCGAGACCGGCGACGCGCTCAAAGCCGAACAGCTCATTCTGCCGGTTGCGGGCTTCGGCGATGCCGTCGGTCAGGAGGAGCAGGCGGTCGCCGGGCTCCAGAGTCAGATTCAGCCGTTCCACCGGAGCCGACTCCACCAGCCCCAACGGGATGCTGCCCGTGAGCGCCACTTCACTGCCGTTCAGAAGCGGCGGAAGGTGCCCGGCATTGGCGACGATGGTTCTGCCGTCGGAGGCAATATGCAACGCCAGGCAGGTGGCGAACTGGTGACTGATACGCCCGCACAGCCGCTCGTTGAGGCCGCACAGGATTTCCTCCGGCTCACGCGAGAACGAAGCCAGCGTGCGGATGGAGCCCACGATCATCGAGACCAGCATGGCGGCGCGCAGTCCCTTGCCGCTTACATCTCCGATCACGACCAGAACGCTGCCGTCGACTCCGGGCAGGATCTGGAAAAAGTCGCCGCCCACCTGCTGCGCAGGCCGGTATTCACTCTCCAGGGCAAACCCGGGGGTGGATGGAAGCTCCTCGGGAATGAGCAGGTGCTGCACCTGGCGCGCCTGCTCGATCTCCAGCCGCCACTGCTCGCGCATACGCTGCGACTCCAGGAAGCGCCGCAACAGCAACACCGTGATGATGGCCAGCGACAACAGCGTGGCGATCTCGCTGATCGAAACTGCATAGCCGGCGATGAAAAACACGATGGGAGCGTGAAAGAGCTGCAGCGCGTACTGGTACTGCGCGACGGCGACCAAAGTCACCGGGGGCAGCGCCAGCAGGCCCTCGGTGCGGTTCTTCAGAATGCCCCGGTAGGCGACAAAGAACAGCACCACGCCGAGCAGGAGCTTGAGCGCCAGCGTAAGCGGCGAAACCCAGCCCAGCGCCTCAACCGGAAGCAGATGCCCATAGAGCGGCGCACGCTGGAGCGCCGTTCCAAATGCTTCCAGCGCCACCAGCGTGCCCACCACTTGGCGCAGAACCCGCACCCTGGGCAGCTGGAACCAGCAGGCCCAGAAAAAGATCCACAGAGCCATGACGACCGGCAGAAGGATCACATCGCGCAGAAACACAGCCGCCACCGCCGGCAGCCAGGTGGTGTGGTAAACCACTTCTCCCACCAGAACCACCAGCAAGCTGACCCCACAGGTGGCGCCCAGCCACAGATAGGCAAACTCGGTGCTGTCCAGTGCGAAAAGCGAGAACCCGACCACGATGGCAAGCAGCAGAATTGCCGCCTCGACAAAGCCGCTCATCGCCGACTGGTTCAGGGCGTCCCAATCCAGGCGAAGCATCGCCAGCACCGCCGGAGTCTGCCCTATTACTGGAGGGCCGTGCATACCGCCGGCCGCGCGCTGCACCAGCGCTGTGTGTGGGTCCATCCACATGCGGATGGCGAGCGTCACCAGACCGCTCTCGATCCCCTCCGGCAACTGAAAGGCGCGTGGCTGGGCAATGTAGTTCGACACCCGCTTGCCGCTGAAGCGGCCGAATTCCCCGATCAGCTTGCCGTTCGCGAAGACCTGGTAGGCATCGTCCACGTCGTCAGGCATCTTCAATGCCAGCCCGGCCGACTTCTCGCCCTGCGCACGCTCGATGACGTTGACGCGCAACCGGTACCACGCGAACCCCGAGTAACCGGCAAATCCGCGCGCCGTCCATCCCGGCACAAACCCGCCGGTGCCGATGTACGGATCGTAGGAACCTGGGGGCGGAGTCAGTTCCATCGTGCTCCACGCTGCGTCGTCGAAGTCCGGCTGCGCCCAGTTGAGATTGTCGCCCACGTGGAATTTCCACGGACCGGTCAGCTCCACGCTCGACCGGCCCAGGACCGCCGTCGACTGCCCGGCTGCGAAACCGGCCAGCAGCAATGCCCCAATCGACACAACCAACATGCGTCCAGGCGCTGCCGGGCTGCGCCGAAACAGGCTGTCGTGCCTTGCGAACATGTGCCGCCTCCGGGAAAGTCTGCGGACGCCAAGGAACTGTTCTCATTGTAAGCAGGAAAAGACCTTGCCGGAGAAGGAGATAAAAGCTGGCTTTCTCCTTGCGGGGAAGGTGTTCAGTAGGCCGCGATCCCGGTCAGGTTCTGGCCCAGGATCAGGGCGTGGATGTCGTGCGTCCCCTCGTAGGTCTTCACCGATTCCAGGTTCATCATGTGGCGCATGATCGGGTAATCCTCGGTGATGCCGTTGGCGCCCAGCACATCGCGGGCCAGCCGCGCGCACTCCAGCGCCATCCACACGTTGTTGCGCTTGGCCATCGAGATGTGCTCGTAGCCCACCGTTCCCGCATCTTTGAGCCGGCCCACCTGCAGCGAGAGCAACTGCCCTTTCGCGATCTCCGTTGCCATCCACACCAGCTTTTCCTGCACGAGCTGATGGCTGGCGATGGGCTGATTATGAAATTGCTTCCG
This sequence comes from Acidobacteriota bacterium, assembly GCA_021811745.1. Next base: position 950 of record JAJZNH010000366.1, on the reverse strand, counting down.
GGTCTTTGCGTACTGCAGCGCCGTGTCGTAGCACGCCATGGCCGCCCCCAGCGCGCCCCAACCGATGCCGTAGCGCGCCTGGCTCAGGCACATCAGCGGACTCTTCAGGCCGCCGGTGCCGGGCAAAAGGTTGGCGGCCGGCACGCGCACGTCCTGGAGCGAAAGCCCGCTCGTCGACGAGGCTCGCAGCGACCACTTGCCGTGGACTTCCTGTGCGCTGAACCCCGGCCGGCCGGTTTCCACCAGGAAGCCGCGCACGCGGTTCTCCTCGTCCTCCACCTTGGCCCAGATCACGGCCACATCCGCAAGGGTCCCGGAGGTAATCCACATTTTTTCGCCGTTCAGGATGTAGTCGCCGCCCGACTTCCGCGCGCGTGTGGTCATGCCGCCGGGGTTCGAGCCGAAGCCGGGCTCCGTGAGCCCGAAGCAGCCGATCTTTTCGCCTGCAGCCAGCCCCGGCAGCCACTCGTTCTTCTGTTCCTCCGACCCGAACGTATAAATCGGGTACATCACCAGCGCCGACTGCACGCTGACAAAGCTGCGCAGGCCGGAGTCGCCTCGCTCGAGTTCCTGCATGACCAGGCCGTACTCGACGTTCGACATGCCGGCGCAGCCGTACCCCTCCAGATTGGCGCCGAAGAAGCCCATTTCGCCCATCGGGGCCACCAGTTCGCGCGGGAAGCGCCCCTCGCGGAAGCAGTCCTCGATGATGGGGAGGACGTTGTCCTCGACAAACTCGCGCGCCGAGCGCCGCACCAGGAGTTCGTCTTCGCTGAAGCTTGCGTCAAGATGAAGGAAATCGAAGCCTTGAAATTTGAACGCCATAAATGCACCTTGCCGACAACGGCTTTCCAGTGTACAACTTCCGTGCCGCGCCGCAAGCGGCGACGGATACCGCGAGCGCGAAGCTCCCTTTTTGGCGACTCAGGCGTCTTAATTTAGAGACTCGG
>JAJZNH010001004.1 GCA_021811745.1 Acidobacteriota bacterium | reverse complement strand
TACCTGCGGAACGTGGTGAGTGGGCGTCCGATTCCGCCGGCTGTGGTCGAGGAGATCCAGCACCGTTACGCGCTGATTGGCCGCAGCCCTTTGACCGAAATTACCTATGAGCAGGCGCGGATGGTTGAGGCGGAGCTGGCGGCAGCCGGCCGGCCGGTTCCGGTCTACGTGGGCATGCGCAACTGGCGCCCCTACATTCCCGATGTCGTCAAAACCATGCGCGCCGACGGCATTGAGGAGGCGGCGGCGATCTGCATGGCGCCGCAGAACTCGCGCACCAGCGTGGGCCTGTACCGGAGGGCAGTGGAAGCCGAAGCCGGCGGCCTGCGCATCGACTTCACTCCGGCCTGGGCGGATCATCCATTGTTGGCGGACGCCTTCGCGGAGCGCTTGCGGCCGGCTTGGGAAAAACTGACGGCCGAGGCCGGCGCTCCGGTTCCGGTGCTGTTTACCGCGCACAGCGTACCCACCCGGACGGTTCAGGCTCCGCCGCCGGAGGCGGAATCCGCCCCGCGTCTCTGGCCGGGGCAAGGGGCTGATCCTTACGCGGACGAGGCACGACATACTGCAGAACTCGTGGCCGCGCGGGTGCCTGAAATTCCCACATGGTGGTTCGCCTTCCAGAGCCAGGGCGCGAGCGGCGGGCCATGGCTTGGCCCCAGCGTGGAAGAAGCCCTCGAAACCATCGCGCGATCAGGATCTAAATATCTGATATTGCAGCCGATTGGCTTTCTTTGCGACCACGTGGAAATTCTCTTTGACGTGGATCAACTTTTTCGAAAATTTGCCGTCCAACTCGGCATCAGGCTTGAACGGCCACAATCGTTGAATGCCTCGGTTCCCCTGGCGAGGGCGGTTGCCGACCTGGCGGAGCGGGCGTTTGCGAGATTGAAATTTGACGGTCTCCCCAACCGTTGAAAGGGATATGATGGGTGGTAGCTAATCTTCACGAGACATTCTTCCCATCGTTACAGAATTTTGGATTTTCATTGGATCTGTAATTTCCCCGGATCCCGACGTTGCCATCCCCAATCAAGACGGCGGGAGTTACTGACTCGGACTCCCAATGCCGGTTTCAGCACAATTTCCGAGTCTATCGAGGGAGGCCGAAATTGGACGCAGGATCCGAAGCATCGCAAAGGGAGTCCGTTCGGGCTGGATCCGCAGTGTTGTATTGCCCGCGGTGCGGCCGGGAAAATCCACATCGAATGGAGCGGGAGGGATTCCTTGAGAAGCACGTCTATTGTCTTTTCGGGGTTTATCCCTGGTTCTGCAAGGGTTGCCGGGCCAGGTTCTATCTCAAGAGGCGACACCGCGGGCGGCAGAAATCGGAGAACGAGTACGCGAAAAAGTAGAGTGGCAGATTTTCAATCATCAACGGAAGAAGTTGCGGGCCAGGAAGATCGCGTTGGCGGGACGCTCGGCAAGGCGTCTCATGAAGTACGGATACCACTCGGTTCCGAACGGAATATAGAGACGTACTTTATACCCCTCTTGCACCAGCCGGCGCTGGAGATCTCGCCGGACCCCATAGAGCATCTGAAACTCGAAACGGCTGCGTTCGATGCTGTGCTCGGCCGCAAAGGCTTTGGCCGCGGCGATCATGTTTTCGTCGTGGGTTGCAATCCCGTGGTACACGGGGCTGTCGAGAAGCATTCGGGTTAGGCGGACGAAGTTTCTGTCCACATCCGCCTTGTGGGGAAAGGCGACGTCGGGCGGTTCTTTGTAGGCGCCCTTGCACACGCGCACGCGAATGCCGTCGGCCAGAAGTTGTTCGATGTCGGCCTGCGAGCGGTAGAGGTACGCCTGGATCACAACGCCGACGCTGCCGCGCAGGCCGGCACGTGCGTGCAGGCGGCGCACAATATCCAGCGTAACCTGCGTGAGACGGGAATCCTCCATATCGATGCGGACAAAGGTGCCGGTGGAATGGGCATGCTGCACCAGCCCGGCAGCGATGGTTTCGGCCAGCTGCGGCGACAGTTCGAGTCCCATTTGGGTTAGCTTGACGCTGATGTTGGCGTTCAACTTGCGCGCGGCGATGACATCGAGCAGCCGGTGATAGACCTCTGCGGCCTTATGAGCTTCGGTTTCTGATGTCACATTTTCGCCCAGCGAGTCGAGAGTAACTGCCATCCCCTGGCGGTTTACCGCCTCGGCAACCCGCATGGCATCGTCCAGCGTCATGCCCGCAACAAAGCGGGAACTGAGCTTGACGCCGATGCTCGATTGCTCGAGAAAGCGGCGGAGAGTTCGATTGTGCGAGAGGGCGATAAACGCGGAGCGCAGAACGGCCATGAATCGATCCCGCCGGAGGAGCGCGGGGAAGGCCACATCCGCCGGACGTAATAGTTTCGCACATTGAGGCCGGGGAAGCCGGTGGTTGCGAATACATCCGGCGCCTGGGCGCGGTCCCGCTTACCGCACCTGGAATACCGCGCTGCCGTGCGCCGGCAGGGTGACGCCGATCTCCTTCGATTCCTTCGTGACCGAATCGTCCCATGCGCTCTGTGCTGAATGCTTCTTGCCATCGAGCCCGAGTTGTTTCCACGTGGCATGCACCGTGGCGGCGTTCGAGTCCAGGTTGAAGAACCCGAAGTACTCCGCATACCCTCTCGCACCGGGCTGGTTGATGGTGGCGCGCCAAATGCGGAGGTTCGCGGACCCTGGCCCCAGCGCCGATGTGTCCACCGGGCGGCTGTAGGTTGCGTTCTGGTTCATGAAGAGCAAGTCCTGGTTGGTCATCAGCGACCGCGTCAGGCCGTCCAGTTTGGTCAGGTTGGCGCCCATGATCAGCGGTGAGCGCGTAATTGCCCACAGGGCGAATTCCGTGCGCTCCTCGTCCGGTGTCTCCCGCGTTGGCCGCGCCTGGCCAAGCCCGGGATGCGGGCCCAGCCAGCCCTCGGGCAGCATATCGGGATCGGGCCAGCTATCCGGGCCGTTATACGTGAACCACTTCGCCAGCAGGTCGAAGGCGGGCCGGATCCCGGAAGGGAAGTCGCTTCCGGGCTTGTGCTCGAAGGTCCAGCCGTCCCAGTGATCGTCGCTGATGCGCCACATCTGCGCCCATTGCTGGATTTCTGCGGCATGGGAAAGCGCCGTTGGACCCGGTGAAAGGCTCAGCAGGATGGGCCGTCCGGAGGTGCGGATGGCCTGTGCGATCTGGCGAATCTCGGTGGGCCGATAGGGGTGATCGGAGATGCAGTCGGCCTTCAGGAAATCCACTCCCCAGGACGCATACAGCTTCAACATGGAGTTGTAGTAGGCCTGCCCGGCGGGATTGTCCGCTACGCCGTAATTGCCCTCATCCCATGGGCAGGTGGCCGTGGTGTCGGCCGCGTCGCGCGCGTGGAAACTGGTTCCGGCGATGGGCAAATTTTCTTCGACTGCCTGCCTTGGTATGCCGCGCACAATGTGCAATCCGAATTTGAGCCCCTGTGCGTGGACCCAGTCGGCCAGTGGCTTGAACCCCGCACCGTTCGCGGAAGAGGGATAGCGGGCGGGATCGGGGATGAGCAGGCCGGTCGCGTCCAGCACATATTTACGCTCGGCCACGGTGCGCCCTCCGGGGCTCGCCATGTACCAGCCTTCGTCGACGACGACGTACTTCCACCCGAACTGCTGCATGCCCGCCAGCACCTGCGTATTGGCCTTGAACTGCGCCTCGTCAACGGTGAGCCCGTAGGCGTCCCAACTGTTCCAGCCCATGGGCGGCGTGGGCGCGACAGCTTGGGCGCAGCAGGAGAGTGCGGGGGCAAGAGAGAGGAGAAGTGCGGGAAACAATCGCGAGCGCAACATGGTTACCGGTTATAACACATGGCGATTCAACCGCGAACTTGCCGCTTTGAGGAGGAGTGGGGTTGAGCATCGGGCCTCACGACCGCATGCGCTGCGTTTATCCTAGTCGCAGCCATGATCGACCAGCTTTGTGAGCCTGACAGCCATTCGGAAGGAATCGCGCGCGCGGTTTTTTTTTGCGCGGCGCGCATGGGGGTGCTTTTCGCCTTCTGCCTCTGTGCGATGTTCCCGCGTTTGGGATTTGCGCAGTCTGCGCCAGGCACCGGCAAGGCCACCGTGGACGCCCTGCTGGTAAGCGACATCCACTTCGAGCCCTTCTGGGATCCTGCGAAAGCGGTGAGACTGGCTGCCGCGCCGGTGGGGCAGTGGGACGCGATCCTTGCCGCCCCCGATTCGCCGGACCGGGCCCGGAGGTTCTCGGCGCTGCAGAAAGCATGCCACGCCAGGGGCAGCGACACTTCGTATCCGCTGCTCGAGTCGAGCCTCAAGGCGATGCAGGCCCATGCCTCGGGCGCGAGATTCATCACCGTGAGCGGCGATCTGATGGCCCACCAATTCTCCTGCAAATTGCAGGCTACATTTCCGAACGGAACGCCGGCCCAGTACGGCAGCTTTGCGGCCAACGCCGTTGCCTTCGTGCTGGCGCAACTGAGAAGGACGTTTCCCGGCGTGCCCGTGTATGCAGCGCTGGGCAATAACGACTCCGATTGCGGGGATTACCACCTCGATCCCGGCGGCCCGTTTCTCGCAGCTACCGGAAAGGCCGTTGCCGCCGGTCTGCCGACCGCGCAGCGGAGCCGTGTGGAGCGCACCTTTGCCGCCGATGGAGACTTCAGCGCGCCGTTGCCCGCGCCGATCCGCGACACCCGCATGCTGGTGCTCGATGACGTGTCCATGGCGGCGGAGTATGCCACCTGTTCCAGTAAGCCCGACCCGCAGCCGGCTGCCGATCAGCTTGCCGAACTCAGTTCCCGCGCCGATCAGCTCGCCCGGCCAGATCACTGCATGGAAGGGGATGTTGTCCTTCCCGATGAAGTAGTAAGCCCGCGCGTCCGGGTTCTGCCACCAGTTTGACCAGGCTTCCGGGTCGCCGTTGATCTGGGACCACTCGAGCGCCGCGGAGAGATACCCGATCACCGCCTCAAACCAGACGTACAGGCATTTGCCATT
>JAJZNH010000890.1 GCA_021811745.1 Acidobacteriota bacterium | reverse complement strand
TATTGATGCGCTGGCGCTGGCCGCCGCTGAATTCGTGCGGATGGCGGCCTAACGCGGACTCGTCGAGACCGACCTGGCGGAGGAGCTCGACGGCCCGGGCGCGCAGGGTGGGGCGGCGGGTGTCGATTTCGGCTTCGCGGGCGTGGATGACCAGCGGCTCGGTGACGATGTCGAAGACTTTCATGCGCGGGTTAAGGGCGGCGTAGGGGTCCTGGAAGACGGGCTGCATCTGGCGGCGGAGACGCTTCATCTGGGCGCGCGAGGCGCGGGCGATGTCGATGCCGGCCACGCGGATTGCGCCGCGGGTGGGCGCGACGAGGCCGAGGATCATGCGCGCGACGGTGGTTTTGCCGGAGCCGGATTCGCCCACCAGGCCGAGGGTTTCGCCCGCTTCGATGGAGAAAGAAACGTTGTCGACGACGGTGTGCTGCTGCGTGCGCAGGCCGGCGCGGCGGGGGTAGCTCTTGGAGACGGAGTCGACCTCGACCAGGGCCATGCGTCGATGGTACATTGCGGCGGCGTTGGGGGAATGGGGTCCGGGGGACTCCATGACAGCCAATCATCGAACCCAACAACGTTGATTTTGCAGCCTCGATGTACGGGCTGAAGCCCGTACCCTTCGCTCAAGCCCGCAGCCTTCGCTCAAGGCTGTACCCTCCAAAGATAGAAACGCTCATGTGTGTGAGCCTGGAGGGTTTGGGAGGCCCTGATTCGAGTGTGCCTGTTTGCCTGAAATCTTTCGCAAATTGAGGCGGAGATTTTGCAGGTCCACCCAGGATTCGTCTTTGCGAACAAATTGGTTGCATGCGGTTGCCCGGCGCGGGCTGCTTGCGCTGTTCCTCCCCGTGCCTGGGTCTGCCTCTCAGCGCGCGGCCGGCTGGTAGCCCTGCCACACGTATTCGAGCGCTTCGGGCAGGGTCTGGAGCTTGGTGCCGCGATCCACGTGGCCGGCATTCTTCGAGAACACAAACTGGTATTCGTAGTGCTTTTCGGCGAGCACCCTGGCCATGCGCTCGTTGGCGAGCACCCAGTCGTGCATGTCGTCCTGCATCCAGTTGGGGTTGAGCAGGTCGCGGTCGCCCACCTCCATCCAGATGCGGATGGGCTTGCGCGGGCTGGCGGGGATCAGGTGCTCGTGGAACTCCCATGCGCCGTGCGGAATGGCGGGATTGTACGGCCATTGCTGGTTGACGAAGGTGCCGGAGTAGCTGAGCACGCGGTGGTAGAGGTCGTTGCGATACCAGGCCATCTCCAGCGCGCAGGCGGCGCCGGAACTGCCGCCGGTGGCGGCGCGGCCATCGGGATCATTGGTGAGCTGCACGTGGGCCTCAGCCTCGACGCGCGGCAGCACCTCGGTTTCGACGAACTCCGCATACTTGCCGGACATGGTGTCGTATTCGAGGCCGCGCTCGCTGCCCTGCGCGTCGCCGCCGCCGTTGGCGATGGAGACGCCGATCATGGCGGGCAGCTTGTGCTCGGCGATCATGGTGTCGAGCGCGGCGAAGAGCATCCAGTCCGGGCCGTCGGCGCCCACGATGAAGGGCGCCGCGGTGCCAGGCGTGTAGGCGTTGGGAATGTAGACCGCGACGCGGCGCTTCCAGGGCGCGGGATGGCTGGTGGTGACGATCAGCTTGGCCGGGTTGTGTGGGTCGGGGGTGCCGAAGGTTCCGGCGTCGCGCGCAATGCCGGGATAAATCTTGCTCTGCGCCGAGGTCATGATGAATTCGACCACGCGGCCGTGCGTGAGCACGGTCCTGGCATCCGCGCCGCGGGGCAGCGCGGCATAGGCGGCCAGCTCCGGCGCCGGGTTATGCGTAGGGCCGATGATAAAGTTGCCGTTTGCTTTCGGCGAGGGCACCTGGCCGTCGGGCAGCTCGCGCGCTCTTACAAAGCCGGGGGAATGCGGATCGCGCGTGGGCGGCGTGGGGCGCGGCGGCGGATTGGGTGCGGGGCTTTGCGCAGCGGCCACGGCAAGCAGCGCGAACGAGAGAGCGAGACAGGAGCCGGCGTAGAAAGCGTTCATGGATTCTCCGGGAAAGCGGGACGCGGTCATTGTAGCGGATCGTCTGGCGGGAACTAAATTTCAAGCAACCAAAAACATCTTTTTCCTTGGCGGTCAAGTTATGGGTATACTTGCGGCGGGTTCAAAACACTTCTATGGGCGCACATCAGCAAACTATTGTTGTTGGGGTTACGGGAGCGTTCGGTAGTGGATGCACAACTGCAGCCCGCCACCTGCGCGACAAGAGAAAGTTTGAGCTACTGAAACTCTCACAGGTGCTCAAAGATCAGTGGAGATTGGAGCATCCTCACGAAGACCCGAGCCGCACGGATCTTCAGAGGATCGGAGATGAGCTTCGACAATCGAATGGAGGGGGATCTCTCATAGATAGCGCTCTTCACCAGTTTCGATCGCGGTATGAGGGAAAGCAAGAACCGACGCTATTGGTGATCGACGGCATTCGAAACGTTCAGGAAATTAAGCGACTGCAGGACATTTATGGTTACAGATTCATTCTTATTGCCGTTGTGGCGTCTTTTGAAGACAGATGGGAGAGAATTGGTTCGACAGCATACATTGAGTTAGGTTTGGGACTTCCTGATTTCATCGCAGATGACCAGCGAGATTCGAATGAGGAGACATCATTCGGCCAGCAGGTTCAATTATGCATGGATCGAGCTGACATTCTATTGGACAACTCGACATCAGTAACACTGCAAAAATTCAAGCAAAAGGTTTTGGCAGTCGTAGACCTCGCCTCGAGTCAAAAAGTCAGGCCAGCCACTCAAGACGAGATCCTGATGAACATCGCTTACTCAGCATCCAACAGCTCTAAATGTATCAAGCGCCACGTTGGGGCGGTGGTTGTTGATATTGGAGGACAAGTTGTCGGAGTTGGCTACAACGAAAACCCTATAGGTACCCATCCCTGCGTCGAGGAACCGCAATATGGCAACAGATGCCACCGTGATATCGTTCGGAACGAGCATTTTAAGCAGTTGAGTGAACAGGGTGCCCGTTGTGCCCGTTGTGGCGCACCATTTCCGGTCATCGTGGGTCCTCCATGGCGATGCCCGAGCTGCGAAGCCTCAGGAGGGAAGGTCAATCTAGAGAAATACTTCTTTCCGGATAGGGCCCTCAGTTGGTGCACGGCGGTTCATGCTGAAGTCTGGGCCATGTTGGCGGCTGGTGAAAGATGCCGGAATGGAAGCCTCTATACAACAGCTTTTCCGTGCTTCCAGTGCGCCGAAAAAATCACTCAGGTCGGGATCAAAGAGGTGATATATACCGAGCCATATCCGGATGCCCATAGCCGTGGAAGATTGCAGCTCGCGAACGTAACGCTTCGTCAATTCGAAGGCGTGAGATCCTCAAGCTTTGAGCGCATCTTTTCGAGTACGAAGCCCGATTAGGCTACTTGGAAGCTGATGGGCCCTTGGGAGACACCTGAGAAGCTGGAGAAGTTTTTTGGGGTGCGGGGCTCGTCATAGGCTCTTGGGGAAGCACGACCAAATAGCCTGAAAATCCCCACGGCCGAGGTGTAGAAGTAGCATTTGCAGTTTTCACTTGGAATTTGCCTCGTCGCCCCATCTTCTGCGATGGGAATTCTAAACGACAATAGCAGCCCTACGCTGTTTCGTCTATAAGGCATTTTAACTTCCATTCGCTGTGCAAAATCCTTGACGAATTGGATTCCCGTCTGTCCATGAAGTATCTCTTGGTGACTCACATCACAAGCTCATCGCGGCGGCACCCTCAATAATTGAGGCGGGTTGGCAGAGCAACCAGGGCTGCCCTGGTTCCCAGCACGTGCCGGGCTGCATTCGGGATCGCACGTGGCCTTGTCCCGCGCAATGGAGGCGCACACCGCGATGTACCGCATCGTCGAAGCCCGCGACGTCGGCTTCAGAATCAGGCGGTTCACGATTGAAGCGCCGCGCATCGCGCACAAGTAGCGGCCCGGCCAGTTCGTCATCCTGCGTTTGCGCGAGGGCGGCGAGCGCATTCCGCTCACTATCAAGAGCGCCGACCCGGCGGCGGGCACCGTGACGCTGGCGGTGCTGGCCGTGGGCCCGGTGCCCATGATGCGCGCCGTGGCCCGCATCACTGCGCCGCGCAAGATCAAAACCATGGTCAGCCTCAACTCCATCATGGTGGACGGAACCGGCATGTGCGGCGGCTGCCGCGTGCTGCTCGGGACCCAGAGTAAATTCGCCTGCGCGGACGGGCAGGAGTTCGACGCCGCGCTGGTCAACTTCGACGTGCTGATGCAGCGCAATTCGATGTACCGCGACAAGGAGTGCCAGTCGCTGAAGGCGTTCGAGCAGCACAAGCGGGAGGAGGTGGCGCACCTGCGCACTGCGCTGGCTACGAAAGAAAAAGAGACGGCACAACTGCGCGCAAGGCTCGAAGCGCGACGGAAATAGCATAATGCCCGATGCGAATCTGCTTCCCGTGAGAAAGCGCATGCAGATTCAACGGGTACATATGCCGATGTCGGCCTTGGTCACTGGATGCAGTCCTTTTTCCTCCAGCCGCGCCAGGATTTGCTGCTCGTTCAGCGTGTTGCTCTCCGGCGCGTTCTTGACGAATTCAATGGCTTGTGCCGCGCCCAGCTCGCCGTCATGGCGCGCGATTCCAACCAGGCCCGTGCTCGCCCGTCGCGCCCAACCCACGACAAAGCGGCCCGGAAACGCCTGCCCGGTTTCCGGATTCCAGAGTTTGAAATGCGGCCCTGGAGACGAGGCCGAATCCGGCTCCGTGGCGTACCCGTGCGGGCCCATCGCCAAGCCGATATTGGGATCTTGCTTGTCCCCAATGGCAAAGATCAGCGTGTCGGCCTCGATGATCATCCGCTCCTTGGTCGCCACGGACGCCGTGCTGCCGTCCTCTCTCAACACGAGATCGTTTTCGGCTACCTCGATCCGGGCGATTCTGCCTTTCTCGTCCTTCAAAATGGCAGTCGGCGAAGTAAG
>JAJZNH010000840.1 GCA_021811745.1 Acidobacteriota bacterium | reverse complement strand
CCAACCTGCAGGAGGCTAAGCTGGCGCGCGAGGCGGAGATCTGCTACGCAACGGTGGCCATGGTGACTGACTACGACTGCTGGCGTGAGGGTCACGATGCGGTGACCGTGGAGGAGATTGTGCGCGCGCTCAACCAAAACGCGGAAAACGCGGCCAAGGTGGTGAAGGCCGCGGTGGCGGCCATACCGCGGGAGCGGAACTGCGCCTGCGCGTCGGCGGCCAAGTACGCGGTGCTGACACAGCCGGATGCAATCCCGGCGGCGGCAAAGGAACGCCTTAAGTTGCTGTTCGGAAAATATCTCGGCTGGTAGCCGGATCAAAGCTAACGTGCCGGCTCGCTAACTCGCTGACTTGCTCACGTGCGGACCGCGCACCCTAACTTGCTAACTTTTCTACGAAAGGGATGCTGCATGGCAATTACCGTAGTAGGCAGCGTAGCTTACGATTCGATTGAGACACCGGCGGGGCGACGGGATCGCTGCCTGGGCGGTGCGGCTACGTACTTCTCGCTGGCGGCGAGTTTTTTTACCGATGTGCGCGTGATCGCCGTGGTGGGCGAAGACTTTGGCGCGGAGCAGGATGCGGTATTTAAGGCGCGCGGCGTAGACACGCGGGGCATTGAACACATGGCCGGCAAGAGCTTCTTCTGGGAGGGTTCGTACCTCGACGATCTGAACCAGGCTAAGACACATAACACCGAACTGAATGTTTTTGCAGCCTTCGAGCCCAAGATTCCCGACGCCTACCGCGATTCGGAGTTTCTGTTTCTGGCCAACATCGACCCAGTACTGCAGCGGCGTGTGCGTGAGGCGATGCCCCAGGTGAAGTTGGTTGCTGGAGACACCATGAATTATTGGATCAAGGATCATCGCGCGGCGCTTGAACAGGTGCTGAAGGGCTTGGATGTGCTGTTGATCAACGATGGCGAGGCGCGGATGCTGGCGGACAACAACAATCTGACGCAGGCCGCGCGAGGGGTGATGGCATTGGGGCCGCAGGCGTTGGTGGTGAAGCACGGGGAATATGGAGCCACGTTGTTCCACGGAACGACTCCAAAAGGTAAAAGAGCGGAGTTTCGGGCGCCGGCGATGCTGCTCGAAGAAGTCGTAGATCCGACGGGTGCGGGCGATAGCTTTGCCGGAGGGTTCTTCGGCTATTTGGCCTCCTGCGCTGCGGACGGAGGGCTGACGCCGACGGCATACCGGAGGGCGATGTATTACGGCAGCACCATGGGCTCGTTTGCATGCGAGCGGTTTGGCACGGAGCGGCTGCAGCAGCTCTCGCGCAAGGAGATCGACGAGCGCTTCGAACGGCTCCACGATTTGACTCGCCTTGATTGAGCAGACCCAACGTGAGCACGCGGGTGGCGAAGACCAGCCGCCAGGGGCACTGAGACAACGGCTCGGCGGCGATGACCTGCCGCTGGGGTTTCCAAAGCAATCGGAGATTTGGGTCGTGCTGGCCTGCTGCGCAGCAGCGTCGCTCGCGGCGGTGGAGTGGAGTTGGCGGCACGGGGCGATGCTGAACTACGGCGACGCCATCGCGCATCTGCACATTGCGCGGCGCGTCTTCGATTCCCGTACCCCGCGGCTCTCGCAACTTGGTTCGGTGTGGCTGCCACTGCCGCACATTCTGATGATTCCCTTCGTACAGGTTTGTCGCTGGTGGGCCAACGGAATCGCGGGGATGATTCCCTCGGCGCTGGCCTATATTGCTTCGTGCGTGGGCCTTTACCGGCTGGCGCGGCGCTGGCTGCGGCCGGCCGAGGCGGTGCTGGCGCTGGCCTTCTTCGCGCTCAATCCCAATTTGCTCTACCTGCAGACCACTGCCATGACCGAGCCACTGTTCCTGTGCGAGGTGATCTGGATCGTGACGGCGGCAGTGGAGTGGCACGCTGCTGTTGGGCAAGCCAATCAACCAAAAGTCCGCGGGCTGCAAGCCTGGATTGCGGCGCTGCTGGTGGCCGCTGTCTTTACGCGCTACGACGGCTGGGTGCTGGCCCTGCTGGTTTGGTGCGGGATGGGCGTGGTACTGCTCCAGCGCGGGAGGTTGCGCTCGCCGAGCTTTTGGATTGCGAGCTTGGTAGTGGTGGCGGCGCCTGCGGCGTGGTTTGTGTACAACTCCGTGGCCTTCGGCGATTGGCTCTACTTTGCGCGCGGGCCTTACTCGGCAAAGGCTATCGAGCTGCGCACGGAGGTACACGGCGCGGGCCCGCCGCATCCGGGTTGGCGCAATCCGTGGGTGGGGCTGCTGTTCTTCTTGAAGGTCTCGGAGATGGATGCAGCCGCTGCGGCATGGGGCAACGGAATGCTGGTGCTGGCTGCGTTGGGAACGGCATGGGCGTGGTTGAGGGCGCGGCGCCGGGCCTTTGCCTGGGTGCTGCTATTGTGGCTGCCGGTTCCTTTTTATGCCTTCGCGGTGGCTTATGCGTCGGTGCCGATCTTTCTGCCGGTGTGGTGGCCGCACTCGTGGTACAACACCCGCTACGGCATGGAGATGCTGCCGGCGCTGGCGTTGGGGATGGGCTTTGCCGCACAGTTCATAGTGGGCGCGGCGCAGGAGTTCAAGCCGCGCTGGGGCAAGTATGCGGCGGGCGCGCTGTTTGCACTAGCGGCGGTGAACGTGTGGCTGGTGGTGCGCGAGGGGCCGCTGGTTTACGTGGAGGGCACGAAGAACGCCGAAGCACGAAGGGCCTTCGACAGGGAGATTCCGCCCGCGCTGCGGGCGCTCGTGGCTACGCGTCGGGGTGAAGCGGTTTTGATGATCACGTCGGTGCATCCGGAGCTGGTGGCGCTGACGGGGATCCCCCTGCGCCAGACCATCAACGAGAGCGATCTGAACATCTACCGCGCGGCGCTGGCCGCGCCCGCGGCCCATGCGGCCATTGTGGTGGCCTGCGACGGCGATGCGGTAGACCGTGCGGTGAAGAAGCATCCGGAGGGATTGACCGCGGTGCGGCGGTTCACGGACCGGGGGCAGCCTGCATGCACGATTTACGTTTCCAATACCTACCGTGCGCGGCGGGCGCCGGCGAACCTCAACAATCCGGCATGAGCGGTGATAGCATCGGGCAAGGAAAGGCGGTCTGTGTGCGGCAAGCCTAGCTCGCGCAACGACTTCGATGGAAACCGCCAGACGAAGAGACGCGGGCCGGCTTGGCAACAGGGCGAGATGGAGTGCCCGCAAACAGGAGGAAGATTGATTCCGTTTACGAAAGCGCAGGCCTGCGGCAACGATTTCCTGATTGTGACGGAAGAGGCGGCGCCAGAGGTTGCCACGACCGGCGTGGCGGAGGATCGGGCGGTACTGACGCGGCGGCTGTGCGCGCGCACGACGGGCGTGGGAGCCGACGGTATCGAGTTCTTTGCGTGGACGGGACCAAAGGCCGGGCGCGTGCGGCTGCATAACGCCGACGGCTCGGTGGCCGAGATCAGCGGCAACGGAACGCGCTGCGTGGCCGCGTGGATGGCCGAGGCGCTGGGTTCGAAGGTGGGCGATGAATTGGCGATCACCACCGATGCCGGACTGCGCTTGTGCCGCGTGGAGGCGGTGAGCCGGGAGAACGGGTTCGCGGTGCAGGTCACGACCGGGATGGGCGTTCCCAGCGTTGCGCGGCGGACGGTGATGCTGGCGGACGGGGTGAGCATTGCAGGGGCGGAGATCTCGACCGGCAATCCGCATTTTGTGATCGCGGTGGACCATGCGGAGTTCGCGGTGGCCGGAAAGAGCTGGCAGCAGGTAGGCGCGGAGATTTGCGTGCATCGCGATTTTCCGCGCCAGACGAACGTGGAGTTTGTGCGCATCGTGGGCGAGCGGGCGATTGAGATTCGCATCTTCGAGCGCGGTGTGGGGCCAACTTCGTCGTCGGGCACGGGCAGCTCAGCCGCGGCTACGGCGGCGCTGGCGCTTTATGGATGCCTTTCGCCGCTGACGGTCACGGCGCCCGGCGGAGCGCAAACCGTGGCGTGGAGCGGACCGGGAAGCGAGCTTTACCTGACCGGATCGGCGGCGCTGGTGGCGCGCGGAGAAGCGTGGTGAAAAAGATGCGTTTGCTGAGGCCGCCGGCGGTTGGTGACGGCGCGGGAATCAGCGTGATTGCTCCGGCGTCGTTTGCGCTGCCGGAGCGCGTGGAGCTTGGACTGAAGGCGCTGCGCGAGTTGGGCTACCGGCCGAGGCTGGATGAACATGCGCTGGAACGCGGACCGCTCTATTTTGCGGGGAGCACGGAGCAGCGGTTGGCCAGTCTGCATGCGGCCTTCGCCGATGAGAGCACAAGCATGGCGATGTGCCTGCGCGGCGGCTATGGGTCGAATTACTTGCTCGAAGGACTCGACCTGAAGCTGATTGGCAAGTACCCGAAGCCATTGTTCGCCTATAGCGATCTGACGGGCGTGCAACTGCGGCTGCTGGACCGTCTGGGATTGCCCGTCTTCCACGGGCCGATGGCGGCTGCGGATTTCTATCTTGAAGGCGGCGTGCATGAGGAGAGCTTTCGGGCTGCGCTGGCTGGCGAGCGCTACAGCGTGGGCGCGGCGGAAGGGATGCGGGGATTGAGGAGAGGTCAGGTGCGCGGAAGGCTCTACGGCGGCTGCCTGAGCATTCTGGTTTCGTTGCTGGGGACGGCCTGGGAGCCGCGGACCGAAGAGACCCTCTTGTTTCTTGAGGACATCGGAGCCAAGCCCTACCAGATCGATCGCATGTTGTGGCAACTGAGGCGGGCGGGCAAGCTGAAGGGCGTGAAGGGAATTGTGTTTGGCGAGATGCTGGAGTGCGTCTCTCCGGGCGCGGCGCCGGAGCTGGTGGAAGAGGCGATCTTGAGCGCGCTGGAAGGCTTCGAAGGGCCCATCGCCATCGGGCTGCGCAGCGGACATGTGTCGCGGCAGAACGTGACGCTGACCTTCGGAGTGGAGGCGGTGTTGACGGTGGGCAGTGAGACACGGCTGGACGTGCTGGAAGCGGCGGTGAATTAGACAGTGATC
>JAJZNH010000910.1:2513-4990 GCA_021811745.1 Acidobacteriota bacterium | reverse complement strand
ACTCTTCGGCGACGGCACCGGAGTGCATCATGTAGGCAAGGGAACGGTCTATGCCGGCCAGACCGTGGCTGAAGCATTCGCCGCCATGCGCGTGCCGCCGGACTTCGCCTACACGACACAATCCGGGCCCGAGGCCAACTTGAAGTTCGTTCACCGCAAGCTTGCCGATGGCGATCTCTATTTCGTCGATAACCGCAGCGATCACCCGGCGCGCGTAGAGGCCACCTTCCGCGTTACTGGCCACGCACCTCAACTGTGGTACGCGGAGACCGGCAAGATGAAGCCTGTCTCTTACTCGATCGCCGATGGCCGCACCACAGTGCCGCTTCAGCTCGAGCCGTGGGGAACGGTCTTTGTGGTCTTCCGCAAGCCGGCGAACAAAACGTCCTTTACCCTTCCGCCAGTGAGCGACACGACGGTGGCGGCGATCAGCGGGCCATGGAAGGTTGAGTTCCAGCCAGGCCGCGGCGCTCCGGCTTCAATCATCATGAATAAGCTCCTCGACTGGAGCAAGAGCAACGATGCAGGAGTGAAGTACTTCTCCGGTGTGAGCACGTACACGAAGACCTTCCAAGCCTCGCCGCAGTGGTTCCGGAAAGGATCCCATGTGTGGATCGATCTGGGCGATGTTAAGAATCTGGCTGTCGTGACCGTCAACGGAAAGAATCTGGGCGAGACGTGGCACGCGCCCTATCGTGTGGATGCGACCACGGCCCTGAAGCCAGGTGCCAACCGGATCAAGATCGAAGTCGTGAACGCGTGGGTGAACCGGCTCATCGGCGATCAACAGCCGGGCGCAATCAAGTACACCTTCACTGACTTCAAGCCCTACCAGGCTGACTCGCCGCTGCTGCCTTCGGGCCTTCTTGGGCCGGTTAAGGTCATTCGTGAAGAGAAGCATTGAGCCGCGCTGCTTCGGCATAAACTAAGCTGGCCGATCTTTCCTGTGATTTGCCAGTCTTCCATAACGAGTTGTAGACAGTCGGCTTCAGCCGTATCGCAAAGCGCGCAAAACGAGTGCCGCTTCAGCCTTGTTGACGGCATTCCTCCTTGCCACGCGATGTGCGTATACTCAAATGGACAGTAAGGTAACTGCAAAGGCGCACCCGCGCGCAGACGGCTCAAAGGATAGATCACCGCCAAAACTTTTCATCAAAGCGCGCGATACGTAGAGTCCGAGTCCGCTTGCTTTCGCATCATCCTGGAAAGCTCGAAAGAGGACTTGCGGATTCGAGATTCCAGGGCCAGTGTCTTCAAAGAGAATCGTTGTGGATTGTTCACCATGCACGGTGCTGATCCTGATCCGTTTTTCCGGAGCCGATTCCAGCGCGCGGCGGCTGTTCTTGACCAGGTTCAGGAAGACCTGGATCAGCCCGTAGTGATCCGCGCGCACCAGACGGGATGCATCGGTTGCTTCCCATTGCAGTTCGATATCGGAGTCACGGCAGACAGATTCGATCAATACTCTTAACTCATCTAGCAACGGAGCTAACTCGATGGTTTGCCTCTCCTGGTCGGCGGTTCCCGCTGTAAGTTCCATAGCCGAGAGTTTTTCCAGCCCCTCCATGAGCGTGCTGAGCGCTTCAAAATCCGCATTGCCTTTCAATGCCTCAACGCGGCTCAGGTTCTGGTGGAGGACAAGCGCGGCGCCCGCCAGATTTCTGATTTCATGGGAGACGGCGCCCATCAGGATGCGGGCGTTTTTCAGGAGATAATCGAGGCTCAGATCCTCGCGGCTGATCAATTCTTCAGAGAGATCGACGATAATTGCCGCCAGGCGGTTTCCGCCGGACGCGGCGCGATAGGTGGAAAACCATATCCCGGCGAGAAAAGGCCTGCCGTCCGCCCGTTGCGCGCGGCATTGCGTGGCCGTCCGGTACAGGCGGGAGCGGCCGGACTGCAGAGCCGTATAAAGCGCCGGAATGTAGCTTCCTATCGACTGCTCCCGCAGTTGGCCTTCTTCCGCGTTGAGGAGTTCGTGCGCAGCATGATTCGCGAGGAGGATTTCACCCGATGATCCAACGGTGAGGATCGCGGCCGGGCTCGTGTCCACCAGCATTTGAAGCTGTTCTTCGGCTTCGCGGCGCTGCCGGGTCTGGCTTTCCAGTTCATCCACGTGGGCAAGCACGATGCGCCGGTTTCTCAGCAACTCAAAGAGAAACAAGCCTGTTCCGGCGAATCCCAGCCAGGAAAAAACAAGGCGCGGCATGGCATTGCCAAAAGGGAGGTTGCTGTAAAGCTCCTGCAAAACGGAGCAGACAAGAGCGGCCACCAGGATCTGCCATCTCTTGAAGATGCCGCTGACCAGCATCACCGGGAAAAGGTACAGAAATCCGATGGAGATGAAGGGCCTTGTGTACCAGTCCGTAGCCGCGATTGCGCATGTCAGGAGCACCGCCGCGATGAGCAGCATGGTCCGGTTGGCGCGAGAGTAGAGTGTGAGGACGTCCATATGCCAGGTTCCAGACCTCGAAAGA
>JAJZNH010000910.1:0-2503 GCA_021811745.1 Acidobacteriota bacterium | reverse complement strand
GTCTATTATTGCTCGATCCCCGAAGGAGTTTGCAGGCGGAGGAAAGATACGCCGAAAGATTGGCCGGAAAGGCTTGCTGGCGACTTCTGCCGCGCCGTTCACCTTCGCATATCTTTCGGTTTATGATGCTGAGGTAACGGTGGAAGTAGGCGATTGCCAGGACCATAAGTCTTCAGCATGCCCGTAGAAACCTGGTTCACAGGATCCCTTCAAAGCAGCCGGCGAAGTCGTGGATCAGGGCATGCAATCTTGTTCCGATGTGAGGCGGTGAAACCCAATGAGCGGCGAGACTCGCCTTTTGATCGTCGATGACCATAGCCTCTTCCGCGAGGGTTTAGTCCGTCTTCTGGCTGCGGAACCGGGGTTTCGGATCGTCGGAAACTGTGCTCATGTAAAGGAAGCGCTGGAGTTGCTCGATCGGGAGCAGATTGACCTGGTGCTGCTTGATTTTGACCTGGGCGCGGAACAGGGGGTACAACTCCTTTCGGCCGCGAGACACAGGACCAATCGGCCCCGAGTGCTGATGGTGACGGCGGGGATGAGCAGCGCCGCTATGCTTCAAGTGATTGAAGCGGGGGCCTCCGGGATTTTCTTGAAGCATAGTCCTCCGGGGCAATTGGTAGAAGCGATCCGCACGATCATGGAAGGGGATATGTGGCTCGATCCCCGCGCCGTTCGCCCGGTGATTGACGCCGTGCAGAGCGTGAAGCGCGGCCATAGTATGCCTTCACTCAGCGAACGCGAAAGGGCGGTGCTGAAGGGCGTTTTGGAAGGCGAGAGCAACAAGACAATCGGCGCGGCGCTGCATCTCTCAGAGAGCTCGGTAAAGGCGGCGTTGCAGCAGCTTTTCGGCAAAACGGGCGTCCGTACCCGCAGCCAGTTGGTCCGGCTCGCCATTGAACATCATGCGCACGACTGGCTGGCTGAAGACGCAGAGTGACATGCTGATTGCCCGGAGCGCATTGCAGAATGCTACGCAAGGGGCAATTGCGAACACCCAGGTGGGCAGGGTTTATTCGGCGCCTAGCTCTCAAACATTTCAGGCGCTGGAAGAATATCCTTTTCCCTCGCGACCCAGACGTAAAGCGTGGGGAGCAGGAAAATACTCATCGCAAGGTCAGTGACAAGGCCGCCTACAATGACGATGGCGAAGGGGCGCTGGGAATCGGAGCCGATGCCATGGGACATGGCGGCCGGCAGCAGCCCTAGAGTGGCTACGAGCATGGTCATCATGATGGGACGCAGCCGCATAACCGCACCTTCCACAGCGGCATCCTCAATGGATCTTCCGGCGGCGCGCAGTTGATTGATGTACTCGAGCATAATGACACCCGTTTGGACAGAGACGCCGAACAGGGCGAGAAAGCCGACCTCGGACGAGACGCTGAAGTTGGTGTGCGTGATCAGAAGCACGAGCAGGCCGCCGATGCTTGCCATTGCGACGGTGGCGAGAATGAGAACCGCCCACTTGAACGATCGGTACATCGAATAGAGGATGATGAAGATCAGAAGCACGGTAAGCGGCACGATCACAGCCATGCGCTTCTCTGCCCGCACTTCGCTCTGATACTCCCCCTCCCAACTGATGCGGTAGCCGCGCGGCAGCTTAATCCGCGCATCCACCTCATGAATGGCCTGGCGTACGGCGTCGCCGAGAGCTCGCCCACGCACACTGTACTTAATCGCGACGTAGCGCTGGTTGTTTTCCCGATAGATCTCCGAGCCCTCGTCGGCCTCGCGAATATCGCAGAGCTGGGCCAGGGAAACGCGCTCACCGCTTGGCGCCAGCAGCCTGATATTTTCAATGGCTTCGCGAGTGTCGCGATACTTTGGGAGATAGCGCAGAGTAAGGTTGTACACCTGCTCGCCTCTGAGCACCTGGCTCAGGGTGGTTCCTCCCACGGCGGTTTGCACGGCGTCTTGCACCTCGGCTACGCTGATGCCCCAGCGCGCCGCTTTCTGGCGGTTCACCTCAATATCGAGATCGGGCTGACCGGTGACCTGCAGGACGCCTAGATCCTTGATGCCGGGTACCGTGCTCATGACAGCGGCGACCTGGTCGGCGATGTCCTCAAGCTTGTGCAGGTCATTG
This sequence comes from Acidobacteriota bacterium, assembly GCA_021811745.1. Next base: position 411 of record JAJZNH010000910.1, on the reverse strand, counting down.
CCGTAAATTTTGGTGGCCAACTCACCTTTCACGCCGCTGACCGCCTCTTCCATGTTGTCCTCGATGGGTTGGGAGAATCCCCAGATGACTGTCGGGAATCTCTTGTGCAACTCATAGTTCATGGCCGCGATCAGATTGTCCTTATTGCCATGGAAGATGGGTCGCCATTCATTCTTTGGCTTCAGGCCGACAAAGTACTCGGTATTGAAGAAACCGGTATGGTCGGTTCCGTCGTCGGGGCGCCCGGCCTGGCTGGTGCACTCCGTGGTCTCGGGAAAGGAGCAAAGGATGAGCCTTGCCTGGTCGGCAAGGGAGATGCTCATTGTTGGTCCAGCACTTTGATCTAAGTCGCCGCGCACCCAGAGCGCGCCCTCATCGAGGTGCGGCAGAAATTCCGAGCCAATCACGCCG
>JAJZNH010000236.1 GCA_021811745.1 Acidobacteriota bacterium | reverse complement strand
ATGACCACCGCAGCCCGCCCAGCGAAATCCCGATCCGGCACAGGCCCGGCGATCATCGCCATTCTGCTGATCAGCGCGGCGGCCACGCTCTTTCTCGCCTGGCTGATCTATATCCATCCCGCGGCGACTTCGAGCTCTCAATACGCGTTTCTGCCGGCCTTGAACGCGGTCTTCAACGGCCTGGCCGCCACCGCGCTGCTGATCGGCTACACATTTATCCGCGCGGGGCGCATCCGGCAGCATCGCGCGTCGATGATTACGGCCTTTATTTTTTCATGCTTGTTTTTAGTGGGTTATATCGCGCACCACGCGCTCCACGGCGACATCCGTTATCCGATCCACGCGGCATTCCGGACGTTCTACCTGTGTCTGCTGGCCAGTCACATCATCCTGGCTACGGTGGCGCTGCCGCTGGTGCTGGTCACCTTCTTCTTCTCGCTCTCGGGCCGCATTCCCACCCATCGCAAGGTGGCCCGCTGGACCTTCCCCATCTGGCTCTATGTTTCGGTCACAGGGGTCATCGTGTATGCCATGCTGGTAGCCGCGAAAGGTTAGGCGCAAGGAACGATGCATGCTTCCACCCAGTCCGACGATGGTACTCGCCAATTGCTCAGATGGGGCGGAGTGATGGTGGGCGCGGGAGTTGTGGCGGGCGTGCTGCTGGTCACGGTTCTGGGGGGTTATACGCCCACCGGCGCCACCACCAATACAGGGTGGTTTGCGCTCATTGTGGCGCTGATGTGCATTCCCTTCGGCGGCATGCTGCTGACGCTGGGCGTCGCCAAGTGGCTCCGCAACCGGCGCTCCGTGCGCGAGCACTGATGGTGTGCAGATCGCGGCTCGAACATGGGTTGGCGCTTTGACAATGGCCCGCCAAACGGCGCGGATACACTGAAGCTAACAGGAGGCGAAAGCGATGCAGGCGCGGATTCAGGGCACGACAATGCCGGTGCTCGAAGTAGAGCTTGACCCCAACGAAAGCGTGTTCTCAGAGAGCGGAGAGCTCTCGTGGATGACCAGTTCGATTCAACTGATGACCCACACCCAGATGGGTGGAGGCGGCGGCCTGATGGGTGTGTTGAAGCGCGTGGCTGGCGGCGGCAGCATCTTCATGACCGAGTATCGGGCGATTCAGGCCCCCGGGCAGGTGGCCTTTGCCACCAAGCTGCCCGGACATATCGTGCCGATCGAGCTGGGCCAAGGCCCCGAATACTTGGTTCATCGCCACGGGTTCCTCTGCGCCACGCCGCAGGTGACCATCGGGGTGGGCTTTCAGCAGTCGCTGGGGGCGGGCGTCTTCGGCGGCGATGGCTTTCTGTTGCAGCGCGTGGGCGGCCAGGGAACGGCGTGGCTTGAGCTTTCGGGCGAGCTGATTGTGAAGGATCTCGCGCCGGGTGAGGTGCTGCGCGTGCATCCGGGCCACGTGGGTGCTTTCCAGGCGACGGTAGGTTTTCAGATCACCATGGTTCCGGGCGTGAAGAACATGATCTTCGGAGGCGATGGACTGTTCCTGGCGGTGCTGGCGGGACCGGGGCGGGTGTGGCTGCAAACGCTGCCCATTGCGCGACTGGCGCACCAGATTGGCGAGTACCTGCCCCAAGGGCAAGCCAGCTCGGCGGCTCCGGCGGCGATAGGCGGCGGGCTGCTGGGCGGCATCGTAGGCTCGATCCTCGGGAATCAGTAGGAGCGACGGGAAGCGTGTGAATCAGCCCGCCATCGGGCCGCAGCCTGGGCTGCGGCCCGATGGATCACGCGGTGACAAAACGCTCAATGCAGCGAGATCTGCGCACCCGTCAGCTCCACGACCGGTGCTCCCCGGCTGGCTCGGATGACCACATTCCGGCCCGAGACGCTGGCGTATGCGACCGTCAGTCCGGTCTGCGCGCTGATCTTCACGTTGCGCAGGACCAGGTTGGCAATGGGCGCCTCGGGTAGCCCGGCAATTACTCCCGCGGTTCTGCTGCCCGAGGCAGTCACGTTTTCGAAGGTGATGCCGTTGAAGTGCGGCGTTAGTTGTGTCACGGGCTGCGGCGCTTCGCCGGCGGGCGGCAAAACCCTGGGATAGTACTCGCTGACGATAAGCGCGTTGCGCACGTTCGTCATCTCGATGTCGCGGAAGAGCAGATGGCTCACGTCGCGGCCGCGATCGCGGTTGGCCTTGACGCGGATTCCGTTGTCCGTGCCGTGGAAGCGAATGTTTTCAGCCGTGATATTTTGGGCGCCGCCGGCGATCTCGCTGCCGATCGACAGGCCATGCCCGTGCAGAAAGGTGCAATCGGTGATGGTGATGGCGCGACTGGGTTGATTTGCCGTCGTGTCAGCGGCGCCGGACTTGATGGCCACATCGTCGTCGCCGACATCGGCGTAAACGTGGTCGATCACCACGTGCGATGAGGAGAAGGGATCGATGGCGTCGGTGTTCGGCGAACGGGCGGGCGCAAGAATCCTCACGTTGCGAATGACCACGTCGTCCGAGTAGTAGGGAACCAGCTGCCACATGGGCGAGTTCTCGATGGTGACTCCCTGCACACGAACGTGGTGGCAATGGTCGAAAACAACCAGTCGCGGCCGGGTGTGAGGATTGCCCATCACGCCTGCATTGCGGATAGTCCGCGCCATCTTCCACCAGCTTGCGCCGTTCCCGTCAATGATGCCTTCGCCGGTAATCGCCACGTTGGCGGAGTTCACAGCGCTAACCAGCGCCTGCCGGCCGGGCGCGCGGAACTCGGTGATGGCGGGATAGTCAGCATGATCGGATGAACCGAGCAGCGTGGCACCCTTGTCGAGCTGGAGGGTGATGTTGCTCTTGAGCACAATTGGCCCGCTGAGATAAGTGCCCGCCGTGAGCTCGACCGTGCCGCCCCCCTGCCGCTCGCAGACATTGATCGCTTTCTGAATCGCGACTGTGTCCTTGGCAATACCGTTGCCCTTGGCGCCGTAGGCGCGTGGATTGCAGGCGTCCAACGCATGTGCAAAGGGGGACAAGCCGGCAGCCAGGGCAACAGCCAAAGCCGGCGCAAAAAACAGAGATATGAGTATAAACTTCTGTTGCATCGCTGGATCGCCTTCGCGCAAGGATGGCCTGCCTGTATAAGCATCATACGCGGTCAAGGGTCCAGTGGTCATACCACGCTCATTGCTGTTTACACGTATTTGCAGTGGCCAAAAGGCACGTTCAAATCGCGGCGATCGGCCGTGCCGCCATCGCGGCGTTCCAACCGGCGTAAAGCAAAGCACCGCGTCTGAGTGCGCTGTTCTGAACTGCGTCCTCCCACCGGCACACTTTCGCGGTGTCCTGGAAGATAACGCCATCCGCCGCGGCGGTCACGTCTTTCAATACTTCAAGGGAGCAGCAGCGCTGCCTCGGTGGAGGGGGTAACCACATGGAATCATAATCCCGATAAAATCTTCTGAAAGGATTGACGTATCGAGACTGTGTCATCTAGGAAAGGAATCGGGGCAGAATGCAGTGTATCGAATTCGGACACTACCAAGACGATGTGCCTGATTGCCGATAGGAACCAGAGGGTAGGAGTGTAAGGCGCCCGGATGCGAATGCCGGTTTCCGGTCTTCGAAAGGGCCGAAAAGCAAAGGCAATGGGAATATGAGTAGGCGGGGCACACACGATGAATAAAATCATTCTGGCCGATTCGCAGGCGATCTTCCGCGCGGGCACCGCCAAGGTGCTAGCGATGGACGAAGATTTGCGCATCATCGCTCAGTGTACGGACCTGGATCGCATGTATCATGCCATCTCCACTTTTCCGGGATCCATCGTTTTATTCGCGGCATCGATGCGCCCGGAATTTGCACGCCTGCGGTTGTTGCTTGAGACCACGAGCAGCCGCGGAATCGTCATTGCCGAGAACAGCGAAACACCCGCCACCTACTTGCAGATGGGCTTCCACGGCGTGGTCTTTCGCAGTGTGACCGGCCCGGCACTGGGCGACTGCGTGCGCCGTGTGGCCGCCGGAGAAACCTGGCTTCCACCTCAGGTCATGCCACCCGATGTGCATGAGGACGATATGGTGGGCACCCGCGTTCGCGATCGGCTCACCCCCAAGGAGATGCGGATTGTGGCCCTCATCGTGCAAGGCTGCAAGAACCGCGAGATCGCACTCCGGCTCAAGACCACCGAGCAGGTCATCAAGAATTATCTGCGCTCCATTTACGACAAGACCGGAGTCGGCGACCGGCTTGAACTTGCACTGTTCACCATTCATCACCGGGTGCTGGCCCAGGCTGCGGCAGAGGTTGGCAGTAAGATCGAGGCCGAGGAACAGGCTGAACCAAGCGCTGTCGCGTGACGGCCGTTAAAACCCGCGGCGGCTTCGACTTTTCGTTGCAGACGGTTCGCCCAGATCCCATCGCACACTGAGAAGCCTGCAATTGCAGGCGCCCGCCGGCGTGCCTATTGATTGACGCCGCTGGCCAGAAAACCGCCATCCACAGCGAGAATCTGCCCGGTAACAAAAGAAGCGCCTTCGGAGGCGAAGAAGACCGTGGCGGCGATGAGTTCTTCGGTTTTGCCGAAGCGGCCCATGGGCGTGCGCATCAGCAGCTCCTGGCCTCGTGGCGTGCTGTCGAGCAGCTTGGCGTTCAAGTCGGTGCGGAAGACACCGGGCGCGACAGCGTTCACCGTGACGCCCTTCTTGGACCACTCCACGGCCAGAGAGCGCGTGAGGGCGGCCACGCCCGCCTTGCTGGCCGCGTAAGCCGTCACCTCGTTGAGCGAGACAAAGCTGTTCAGGGAGGCGATGTTGATGATGCGCCCGTAGCCCCGCTCGAGCATTTGCCGGCCAAAGACCTGGCAGGCACGCAGCGTTCCCGTGAGATTGGTGTTGAGAATGGCATTCCATTCCTCTTCGGGAAAATCCAGCGTGGGCGCGCGCTTGATGATGCCCGCGCAATTGACCAGGATGTCCACCTTGCCAAAGGCCTCGAGGGCCGTGGCCAGCAGCTTTTCCAGCGAGCCGCGGTCGCACACATCGGCGGTTTGG
>JAJZNH010001019.1 GCA_021811745.1 Acidobacteriota bacterium | reverse complement strand
GCGCCATCTCGCGCTCTGCCCGTGTAGCATGCCGGAACTGGCGCAGCACCGCGCCCGCCGGATCGCACACATCGCACATCCCACAAGGACGGTTCGCATCTTCCTCGTCGCCAAAGTGCCGCACCAGCGCAGCCATACGGCACTCGCTCATCTCAGTAAACCGCACCACCTTCTCAAACTGCTCGGCGCGGTGTTGCGCCTGCACGGTATAGGTCTTCTTCCAACCCGGTCCACCCCTCACGACGCTTCCTCCAAAGTCCACACGCGCGCCGCCGTGAATCTCCAGCTTTTCGAGCGCCTTGTCAAACGCTTCCTCGCTCAGCCGCGAAGCCGCGCGCAGATCCTCCACCGGCTGCGGCTGCTCGCCGAGTGCGTCGAATACCTCCTGCAAATGCTCCGCCGGCGGATAATCGCGATTGAAAAAGAAGTCCTGGGTCTTCTGATCGGCGTAGCTGTGCATCAGGTAAGTCCGGCTCAGCGCGCCATCGCGTCCGGCGCGTCCGATCTCCTGGTAGTAGCCCTCCAGCGTCGCCGGAAGCCCGGCATGAATCACCGTGCGTATATTTGCCTTGTCGATCCCCATGCCGAAGGCGATCGTCGCTACTACCACCTCCAGTTCGCTTTTCTGGAAGGCCGTCTGCACACGGTCCCGCGTTTCCGCGTCCAGGCCCGCATGGTACGCCGCCGCCGGGATTGTCCGCGAAAGTTCCTCCGCCAGCCGCTCTGACTGCTTGCGCGAGGTGGCATACACAATTGCCGGCCGCCGCACCGGATCGGCCAGCAATCCGCAGATCGCTCCGGCCCGCTCCGGCACGGAAAGTTCCACCACCTCGATCGCCAGATTTTCCCGGCGAAATCCATGAATGAATTTCGCCGGCCGCACCATCCCCAATTGCGCAATGATGTCCGCCTGCACCCTGGGTGTCGCCGTAGCCGTCAGCGCCAGCACCGGCGCCGTGCCCGCCGGGTCTCCGGCGGCGCCGCGCAGACCCGGCAGATGTTGTCCCAGCATCCGGTAGTCTGGCCTGAAGTCATGACCCCATTCCGAGATGCAATGCGCTTCGTCAATCGCGATCAGCGCGAGCCTGCGCTTGGCCAGCATCTCCACAAAGCCCGGTACCCGCAGCCGCTCCGGCGCAATGAACAGGAATTGCAGCGTCTCCTGCAGATACTCCACGCAAGCCTGACGCATCTGCCCACGCTCCAGCCCTGAGTGGATCCGCGCAACCCGCAGTCCCAGAGCGGAGAGCTTTGCCGCCTGATCCTCCATCAGCGCAATCAGCGGAGAGATCACCAGCGCCGTCCCGCCCCGCGCAATCGCCGGCAACTGGTAGCAGAGTGATTTGCCTGCTCCGGTTGGCATCACCAGCAACAGGTCGCGGCCGGCAATCGCCGTGCGGCACACTTCCTCCTGGCTGGCGCGAAAGCCCGCAAAGCCAAACACCGACTGCAGCAGCTTCGCCAGCGCATCCGGATTGGATGGAGTCGTCAAAAGAAGAGATTCCGGCACAAAATGCCGCCGCCTGTCGCGGCCCGCACTCTCTTCAATCTAATTGAAGCTGGAGCTCCCTCTGCTCCGCGCCGCCGCAACGGAACCTCCTCGCGCAACTGAGCCGGTCCTCGACGGCATCCGCTCTGAACGATAAGATGGACCGCACGAGGAAAATCTCATGCATCTTACCCGCCGGCGATTCGCCATGCTGTTGCCATCCGCAGCCGCGATCTCCCCCCTCTGCGCCATCATGGCTCAGGATGTACCCAAGTGGAATGGTGTGTTCCTGAACGATACGCGCCTGCACACTCTTCGTGAGCGCCTGCACACTGAGCCGCAGGCCACAGCTTTCGCCGCACTCAAGGCCGATGCCGACGCCAACCTCAATCGCATGCCCTCCGTGCCGAAGGTCTGGTATGTGCCGGGCTACTACCATGACGCCGCCGGCCACGAAAAAGCCAAGGGCGGCCTCGAAGGCGACGCCAACGCTGCCTACGGCCTCGGGCTCGCTTATCGCATGACCGGCGACCCGCGCTACGCGGCCGCGGCTGCGCGCCTCATTGACGCATGGGCTGCAGGCGTTGAGAGCATGAGCACCAAGGATGACTCCACGCTCACCTTCAGCTATCACTTTCCGGCCATGATCCTTGCGGCCTCACTGCTCGAGCCGTACAGTGCATGGTCCAGCATGCGCCGCGCCACCCTTCGCACCTTTATCCGTGAAAAGGCGCTGCCCATGAATACCATGGCGCGCAAAAACAACTGGGGTAACTGGGGCCTGGTCCTGGTGTTTTCCTCAGCGGCTTACCTGAAAGACGCCACGCTCTTCCAGATTGCCGTGGACCGCTGGAAATCCTTCATCGAAACTCAGATCGCCGCCGACGGCCATCTGCCGGAGGAAGTCGTACGCAACGGCGGCGTTGGCGAGCGCGGAATCTGGTACAGCCACTTCTGCCTCATGCCGCAGACCATCGCTGCTGAGATCGCCCGCGTCAACGGCGTTGATCTCTACGAGTACCGCTCACCCAGCGGTCATACGCTTCGCTCCGCCTATGAGCGCCTCGTTCCCTGGACGCACGACCCCGGCACATTCCCTTACTTTCACCCGCGCAACGCGAACGACAAGCAGCTCGGGACCGACTACATCAGCTACTGGGAAATCCTGAATGCGCACTGGCCCAACCCCATCGCCACCACGATGATTCGCGCCCGGCGTCCGCTCACCGCCGAGCACAGTACGCCCTATCTCACCTTTACTCACGGCGATCTGCTCCATGACGCATGACGCGGTAAAAGACAATTTCCGGGCGCGCAACAGCTTCAGTCCGTTAGAATGACTCCCGGCAAAAAACAAGCAATGAAGAAGGGCTCAAATGCAATCAAAGAATAGTGCCTCAAGACGGAGTTTTTTGAAAGGCGCGCTGCTGGCTTCCGCGCCCCTGCTCGCCAGTTCCGCAGTCTCGGCCCAGTCCACGACGGAGCTGAGTTCCTCCACCGGCGCCGAGGACCGGGCGACGTGGGTCGGCATTGTCGAGCGCGTCTCGCAACCCGTGCTCTCGGCCATTAGCCAGCAGAAGCTACGCGCCACCATGCCGATTGAAGCCGCTCCAGGCGACCAGGCGGCGCGGGCCCAGTCCACGCATCTAGAAGCCGTGGGCCGCCTGCTCTGCGGTCTGGCTCCGTGGCTCGAAGGAGCGCCGACCAGCAATCCTGCTGAAGAAAAACTGCGCACACGCTACCAGGAGTGGTCACGGCTGGCCATCCGCTATGGCACCGACCCAAAATCGCCTGACGCCCTCAACTTCGGCAGCAATCAGCAATCCGTCGTCGATGCCGCCTTTCTGGCACTGGCTGTGGTGCGCGCTCCCAACGAGCTGTGGAACAAGCTCGACAGCAACACCCGGCAGAACCTGGTGAAAGCCATGCAGGACACGCGCAAGGTGCTGCCGGGCTTTAACAACTGGCTTCTGTTCTCCGCCATGGTTGAGACATTCTTCTGCAAGGTGGGCGAAAACTGGGATGCGATGCGCGTCGACTACGCGCTACGCGAACTCCAGCAGTGGTACATGGGTGACGGCGTCTACGGCGATGGGCCGCATTTCCACTGGGACTACTACAACAGCTTCGTGATGCAGCCCATGATGCTGAACATCTTTGACGCGCTCGGCGAGCACGGCCGCCGCTGGCACATGTTTCGTGAGCCTATCCTGGTGCGCGCGCGCCGCTATGCAGCCATCCAGGAGCGGCTCATCAGCCCCGAAGGCACCTACCCACCCATCGGCCGCTCCCTCTCGTACCGCTTCGGCGCCTTCCAGCACCTGTCTGAGATGTCGCTGCGCAAAGATCTGCCTGAAGGCGTCAGCCCATCTCAGGTACGCGCCGCACTCACGGCGGTCATGAAGCGGCAGATCAGCGCGAAAGGCACATTCGACGACAAGGGCTGGCTGACCATCGGCTTCGCCGGCCACCAGCCGATGATCGGCGAAACCTACATCTCCACCGGAAGCCTCTACCTCTGCTCCGCCGCATGGCTGCCTTTAGGTCTGCCGGAAACCGACGAGTTCTGGAGCGCCCCCGCGCAAATGTGGACGCAGCAGAAAGCATGGAGTGGCGTAGATATCAAAACAGACCACGCCATCAGCGAATAGACAGAGGAGATGCGCCGCCCGTCTCGACAGGACGCTGCAAGCCCAGCGTCCTGTCCGCTCTCCATATCTCTTACTTCCCCATCCGTTCGGCATCTGGCGCGACTTTCACATGCCCCCTGCAATCCCTCACCTGATTACGGATGGATGCCGGGCGGGCGCGCTTCAGCCATCCCAAACACCACGGTCAGGTATCATCAAGGTATTAAGAGATTTCATCCCATTCATCCATGTGAAAGGAAATGCAGGAGTCCCAAGTGAAAGGTTCCGTATCGCCGCAGGAGAATCCCGCACAAGCTGCAAAGGAGTCGCACGCCAACGTCCTCACGCAGCGTCCACTGCGCATTGCGCTCTTCGGTTTCGGCACGGTGGGCAGTTCGGTGGCGCGCATCCTGCTGGAATCACAACCCCAGGGTCTGGAGCTGACGCACATTTTCAACCGCAACGTAACGCGCAAGCGGGTGGACTGGATACCGGCCAGCGTGGAGTGGACGGAAGACGCCGATGCGGTTCTGGCCTCAAAGGATGTGGATGTTGTGGTGGAGCTGGCCGGTGGGCTTGATCCGGCCGGCAAATGGGTGCGCGGGGCGTTGGACGCCGGCATGAGCGTAGTGACGGCTAACAAGAAGCTGATTGCCTATCACGGCGTGGAACTGGAGCGGCTTGCCGCCAAACAAGGCGGTCACCTGAAATATGGCGCAGCGGTGGCCGGCGGGATACCCGTGATTCCGGGGCTGGAGCAGGGGCTGGCGGGCGACCGTATCACGCGCATCGAGGGCATCCTGAACGGAACCTGCAACTTCATCCTGAGCAAGATGGACGAGGGCGCCGACTACGAGACGGTGCTGGCCACGGCGCAGGCCAA
>JAJZNH010000297.1:4294-5006 GCA_021811745.1 Acidobacteriota bacterium | reverse complement strand
ATAAAAACACGCTTGGAAACGCATGAAGAACACGATTTTGGGCCCAATCTAACAACCGGTAATGCTCTCACAAGGATATGAAAAGGAGCCACTTGTGTTCGGAAGAGAGATTCGGAGAGGAGCCCAAAAACGAGCACCCCCCCCCCCCCCCCCCGCGCAATTCCGTTGCCATTCCGCCGAACCTCGGATGCGCCCGCCGCCGGTGGATCCCTGACCGCTGTCGACGGCCACGGCAACGCTCCCGTGATTTACCATGAACTCAGAGCTCCCACACGCAAACCCGTGGCGCGGATCCCCTGAGTTTTTATGCCTGAGAGCACGACCCGACCAGTCGAAATCTACGACACCAGCCTGCGCGACGGATTGCAGCAACCCAACCTCGAAATCTCCGTCCCCAACGCCGTCGCCCTGCTCCGCCACATGGGCGCCTTCGGAATTCACTATGCCGAAATCGGCTTTGCCGGCGCCAATCAGTTTGCGGAAGACCTCACCCGCGCGATCTCATCTGTCGAAACCGGCGCCATGAAGCTGGCGCTGTTCGGGCGCACCCGCGGCCGCGGCGCCAGGGTCGAAAACTGGCCGGATCTGCAATTCATTCTTCGCCACAAGCAGCGCGTCGCGGCCGCCGCCATCGTCGTCAAGTCGCGCCTGCTCGATGTCAACAAGTCGCTCGAGACCACTCCCGAAGAAAACCTGCGCATGGCATGGGAGA
>JAJZNH010000297.1:0-4284 GCA_021811745.1 Acidobacteriota bacterium | reverse complement strand
GGAGACCGTCGCGTATCTACAGGATCGCGGGATGGAGGTCCTGGTCGACCTGGAGCACGCCATCGACGCAGCCTACGGCCGCTGTGAGAATGGCCGGCGCTGCGATCCCGAGATTGCTCGCCGCAGCCGCGAGTACCTGCTTCAACTCACCGAACAGTGCGTCCGCCAGCAGGTGAGCCGTATCGTGGTATGCGACACCAACGGCGGCGCCAGTCCCGAAGAAGTCGCCGAACTGATCACCGAACTCGTCCGCCGCCATCCGCAGGCAAAGTTCGGTTTTCACGGCCACACCGATCGCGGCCTGGGAGTCGCCAACTCCCGAGCCGCAATCATGGCCGGCGCGGCGCAGTTGCAGGGCACTCTCGTCGGCACCGGCGAGCGCTGCGGCAACGTCAACCTCACCACTGTCATCGGCTCCATGCAGTTGCGCGGCGAAGCCGAATTCGTGCCCCAGGAGTCGCTGGTTGGCCTTACCAGCCTCGCCAACTCCACCTACGCCGCCTTCGGCCTGGAAGCGCCCCACGGCGCGCCCATCGTCGGCGCCGGCGCCTTCGGCACCTGGGCCGGCATGCACGGTTCCAGCGAGCGCAAAAATCCCGGCGCCTACCTTTGGTGCGAGCCCGCCCGCGTGGGCGCGGTTCCCACCATCGGCGTCAACGCGCAATCCGGCCGCGCCAACGTCATGCTGCTCTCGGAAGCGCTCGGCGTGCCCCTGCAGGCCGCCCAGGCGCAGGCGCTCATGGATGCCAACCTGCCCATGGTCGAGGGCGGCGGCTTCACCGCCAGCGAAGTCTCCTTCCGCCTGGCCTCGATGCGTGTGTTGAACTCGCTGCCCAACTGGTTCAGCGTCAAAAGCTGGCGTGTCTTCGACGAGTCCGACGAAATCGGCAACCGTTTCGTACAGGCCTTCATCACCCTCTCCATCGGTGACTCCAAGGTCGCCACCAGCCGCGCCGAGGGCGCCGGCCCCGTGGACGCGCTCACCAAAGCCATGCGCCGCGAACTGGAAAAGTGGTATCCGTCCATCGCGGAGATGCGCCTTGGCACATTCACCGTCACCGCGCTCGACGTGAAAGCGCACGACAGCGCCGCCCACGTCCGCGTCACCGTCAGCTTCCATGCCGACGGACACGAGCCATGGACCACCGCCGGCGTATCGAGCGATCTGAACCAGGCCGCGCTGATGGCCATCGTCGACGGCTTCCAGGACTGGCTCCGCTTCCGCGGCGAGGCGCAATGCACATCGAACGGCAAGGATTCGCTCGAACTTTCCGCCCGTCCCTGAACTCGTTGCCGCCTCACTCGACGGGCGTGCGCGCATTTCCCGCTAGTTCGGGTGACGTTGCCAGCGGTGCCGCATCTTGTAGACGTAGTGTCCAGCCAGCCAGCCCACCGTGCTCCCCACCAGCACATCCGAGGGAAAATGCTCCTGGCCCAATACCCGCGTGAGGCTGACGCCGGTGGCCAGCGTGTATACCGTGAGCTGCGTCCAGCGCGAGGGGTACTCGCCGGCGATCACAGCCGCCGTCGACCACGCGAAGACTGTGTGCGAGGACGGAAAAGAGGAATCGGGCCCCACGCTGCTCTGCCAGAATTTTCCGTCGGCATTGTCCGCCGTCGGACGCTCCCGCCAAAAGGCCAGCTTCAAGCCCTGCTCGAGAATGGCCGCGTCCACCAGAGTCTCGCCCCCCAGGATCCCGGCCTCGCGCGCGTGGGCGTGGTTGCCGATCTCGCCATACGCGAAGTTCACCACCGGCACGGCGACCAACGTCGCCAGGAGCGAGTTCGAAGCGTCCACATTGTCGTGATTGAATTGCGCATCGTGCGAGACCACCGACCGCATGGTATGGGAATCGGTGGCCAGAGCGACACCCGCGGCAGCGGCCACCGGGAGCAGCCAGACCAGGTCGTGCGTGCGCACCCGCGCCGGGCTGGTCCAGATGGCCTTCTGGTCTTCAAGAACGTGCCTCGGCGAGTTGCGCACCGTCACCGCTCCGGTGTCGCGCGCCTGCGGAGAGGGCGCATCGGGCAGAGATGAGGAAGCGGGAATCGCCGCTCCGATCGCAGCCGTCCCAGCGGCGCTCTGCGCCTGCGCTGCGGGCAGCAAAACAAGGGAGGTACAGCACGCGGCGATCATGCGGAAAGCGGCTCGCATTGTTCCGGATCGCCGGCGAGATTCGATCGAGACATTCCGCATCGTTCCCGCCTCCAGAATGTGCAACAAGAAAAATCTGAATCAGATTTGTGCAGATCAATGAAATCGATGAAACGGATGCTGATGCTTTTCGGGCTTGCTGACGCCGCCGAACTCGCGCATTACGTTTAGAACAACGCTGAAGCCCTCCTTGATGCCCCACCGCTCCATGGTGCTGCTGAACGTCACGCCGCTCGAAGGATAGTAGGCATTGCTGAGCGCCGTCGACATCCCAAAGCCGATCATACTCGAATAGTTCGGCACTTCTCGCCCCTGGTCGTCGAAGGCGACAGCTTCGCTGCGCACCGCCCACCACACCCTCGACATAAACGTCCCCTCGCCCTTGCGGAAATAGCGCGGATCTTGATGCAGAAGTGTGGGCAGCAGGCCGTCGGTAAACAGGAAGGTGGTGCCCAGGTTGGCTGCGTTGTAGCCTAAAAGCTGCGCAAAAGCGCTCTTTCCGGTGCCGTAGTTGGGGCCATATCCGCTCACCTCGTCGAGCCCGGCGATCATGAGCGACTCCACTGGAAACGACGGGTCAACGGTCTTGCGGTACGCCATCTCAAATTTCTGACGGACAAGCAGCGGCGCCACGGGAATTTGCGGATCCTGGATGGTTTCATAACCGGGAAATAAAAACAGGACGCGGCTATGAGGAAGCGGCGAGGGCGGCAGTGAAGTGTCGATAGGCGCCTGGGCGGGCGATCGCGCCGCAAACACGAAGGCGCAAAAAAACAGCAGAAGGAATCTGACTTGGTTTGATTTCATTTCGTCGGTAGAAAAGAGCTTCCGGGGAATATGGGCGATCCTGTCCTTCTATGCTTCGATGCTCTCGAAAACAGAAAGAAAGCAGAATTTCGGGTGAATTTTGCGTCATCTTGCGCGCAGCCGCGCAGTCTGTCGCGCCGGGGTCCGGAACCATTGCGCGTGCGTGAACTCAGTCGCCCGGCGGCGGCGCCGTCGAGCCACGCACCACCAGGCTCGTCGAAACCAGAAACTCCCGCTGCGTGGCCGAATTTCCCGGGTTCTCCGCTTGCTGCCGCAGCGCCTCGAACGCAGCGCGGGCCAATTCGGCGCGCGACAGGCGAATCGTCGTCAACGGAGGCAGCGTGAACTCCGCAAAGTCAATGTCGTCGAGGCCGATCACCGAAAGATCCTGCGGCACCCGCAACCCGTCCATGTAGGCAGCCCGCAATACCCCGATGGCGGTCATGTCGTTCGAGCAGAGAATGGCGGTGGGCTGAACCGAGAGCGCTCGCAATCGCCGGAAACCCGCCATGCCACCCTTCAGCGTGTGATCGCATTCGATGATGGCCTTCTTAAGCAGCATCAGGTCGGAGGCCTGGATTGCGGCGCGAAAATCGTTCTCGCGCGTGATTGCCGAGTGCAGTGTGTGCGGCCCCGCCAAAAAGCCGATCCGCTTGTGCCCCAGTTCGGCCAGGTGGCGCACCGCCGCATGAATCCCCGTCGAATAATCCAGCAGGATCGTGCTGGATTTGGGATCGGCAAGCTTGAACTCGGCCAGCACGATCGGCACCCCGTGATTCGTCAACTCATCGAGCACGGTTTCCTCTTCGCCGAAGGTCATCACCGCCACGCCGTCCACCTTGCGCTCCAGCATGCGGCGCACACACTTGGTCAGCACCGCCGGATCGCTGTTCGACGAGCTCACCAGGATCTCGTAGCCACACGCAACAACGATCTCTTCGAAGCTCTGGATCAGCTCCGGGAAAAACGGATTGGTGATGTTCTCCACGATGATGCCGAACAACCGGCTGCGTCCCGAAACCAGCGTGCGCGCCTGCGCGTTAGGAAAATAGTTCAGTTGCTGGATGGCGTGCGACACGCGCTTTTTCAACTTCTCGCTCACCAGGCTGGAGCCGTTGATCGTCCGCGAAACCGTGGCGATGGAAACTTTGGCCAGCGCCGCAACGGCGCGAATATCCGGAGGCTTCGAGGTTCTTTTGCGGCTCGTTTTTCGAGGCACGGGCGGGTTCCTTGCGCGGCGCGAATTCAATGCAGAATCGATGATAGAAGCAGGAAACAGGGAAGAGGAAACAGAAAAAGAAGGAACTGTTAGGGAATCTGGA
>JAJZNH010000615.1 GCA_021811745.1 Acidobacteriota bacterium | reverse complement strand
GATCGGCCTGCCGCCGGACCGTGCCGATGCGGCACTGCTTAAATCGGTGGCGCTGGCGCGCTCCGCCGCCGCGGAGTTCCCCGGCCGCCGCATACTCATCGCCGGGTCGCTTGGCCCCTACGGGGCAGCGCTCCATAACGGCGCCGAATATCACGGCAACTACGCCTGCTCCTATAGCGAATTGGTTGGGTTCCATCGCCAGCGCATCCGCATCTTTGCCGATTCCGCCCGAGAGCAAGCTCCTGACTTACTGGCCTTTGAAACCCTGCCATCGCTTGAAGAAGCCTATGCCATCGGTGAAGCACTGGCCCCGTGGCCCGCGATGCGTGCCTGGTTCAGCTTTACCTGCCGCGATGCTCAGCACACCGCGCATGGCGAGCCGCTGCGCGACTGTGCTGCCGCTGTCGCCCGGTTCCCGCAAACCGTTGCCATCGGCGCCAACTGCGTTCCTCCGGCATGGCTGCCGCCGCTCATTGCCGAGTTGCGCGCCGCCTCGGACAAGCCGGTGCTCGCGTATCCAAATTCCGGTGAGGGCTGGGATGCGGCCAATCGATGCTGGACCGGCACCAGCGATCCGGCGGAGTTCGGTTCCATGGCGACCGAATGGTTTGCCGCCGGCGCGCAGCTCGTCGGCGGCTGCTGCCGCACGCGCCCCGCGCATATTCGCCAAATCGCACAAGCAGCAGCGCACTCTGCCGTGAAGTAGCGCCAGCCGGCGCACGCGAAGAGATCGAGCCGGCAATGTTTTATCAATCTGCCCGAATTACACCAGCTTCAGCGCCGCAGTTCCCTTGCACCGCGGTACAAACTGCTCTGCGCGCCAGGCCACGGAGAGCCCTTCGAGCTTCAGAATCTTGCGGATCTGCCCTCGCGCGTGCTCGGCCCACGGGCCGCGGTTATCCACCCGCAGGTATGCGTGCCAGTGGCGCAGGGCCTGGCGCTGTTGGCCTTTGCGTTCATAGGCCAGCGCCAGATTATAGTGAGCATCGGCGTAGCGCGGCGAGAGTTCCACCGCCCGGCTATACGCGGCAATCGATTCATCCAGCCGCTCCAGCTCATCCAGCACGTTCCCCAGATCGAAGTAGGCCAGCACGTATCCCGGATCGGCTTCGGTAGCATGGCGATAGTACTCCTCAGCGCGGCCGTATTGTTGCAGATGAAAGTACACCGTGCCCAGGTTGATGTAGGCAGCCGCATACTTCGGGTCAATCTTCACAATCTCTTCATAAAGAGCAATGGCCCGCTGCTTCTCACCAGCTTCCTCAGCCTGCACGGCCTCTAAAAAGCGGTTCTGTACTCCACGCGCATCCGCCGCGGCCGCTCGCCGCAACGGCGAAGCCTCTGACAGCACCGTCGGCCGCTCCGCTCCCTCCTTACGCTCGGCGCGCTCGAAGTCGAAAAGCAACTGGCGCCGGATGGGATCCACCATGGCGCCGCTGTGGCGGAAGGCAAGCCGTGTCCCTGCCCGTACCAGCGATGCCTCCAGCAGCGGGTTCTGCATCCCGGCCACCGCCTTCATCGCCAGAATCGAGTGCCGGATCGAGGAAGCAGGCACATCCTCCGCGCGCAGCGCGCGCAGAGTTCGCAACTGCCCAAGATCCTGGAATGTGTAGGCCTGCTGTTGAGGAATCAATCCGGCTCGCTCCCACCCCTGCAACTGGCGGGAACTGATCTGCAAGATCCGTAGTACATCCTCGCGGCTATAACTGATCACTCTTGCGTGCTCCCACAGTTGATACGGCACGGCCTCGGGCTTGAACTCGCGTTCTGAACTCGGTTTCCGAACTCGAATTTCTGGCTCAGGTCCTGGACGTAGCTCGTGGAACAGTTACGGAGGAACCGCTCTTGCTCAAGATTATGCCAAGAGTTTGCGTGGATAAGCAGACCGTAACCGCCGCTGCAACAAAAAAGCGGTGGATCACCGGTACATGATTTGGTTCACTCGGCCCAATCTGGCGTCTTTGCGAACCTCAACCCAGGTTTTCGCGCGCCGGCCGTGAGTTCACGCTTGCACCTCGATCTGCAGCTCGCTCTGTTGATCGAGCCGCAGCGCTTTGCCGAGCGTGACAACCATTCGATCATTGCGCCGGCTCACGTGGCTCGCCACCGCCCTTCCGCCGCTTTGCGCGGCAGCGTCGGTGCCCGGCGCGGCAATCTCGCACGAGCGGCAGTTGAGCGAACCCTCCAGAACCTTGACCGTGAAGAGCGTGCCACCCGCCTGTCGCCGCAGCGCAAACGTTCCCCAACCCGTTCCCGTGGCCCACAGGGACTGGAAGTTCGCATGTGCGACCAATGGAACGGCAACCAGCGACGCCTTCACTCCGTCATAGCTGAATCCGCTCAATACAGCGATCGCGGACCACGCCGCCATCGCCCGCGCATAGTGGTGACCGCACTCGGCTTCATCCCACGGGTTCCGCTTCTCGCCGTCGTAGCGCATGCGCGTATTGTGCACGCACTCCAGTCCCTGCTCCACCATGCCCCAGTCCATCATCAGCACCGCCGCCGTGTATTCAAAGCCGGTCATGGTTTCAGCGAAGTACGGAAAAGGAATCCGCGGCCGTTGAACCTTGCCGTAGTCGCAGATCACCAGCGCCGCTTCATTATTCAGGGCAAAGGTTCGCTCGGTGTTGTCGTGCTGCGCCAGGCTGCGCTTGTAGTTGTAGCGGTAAATAGACGCAAGCGTCGCGCGGATCTTCTCCGGCTCAACCAGCGCGCCCAGTCCGCCGATGCCGGCCAGGTACTGGCCCACAAGCTGATCCACCAGGCATCCAGCTCCCATCTGATATTCCGGATGCTCGGTATTCTCTGAGCCCATATCGCTGCGCAGGTCTTTCGCAATCTCATCCCTGCTGTATCCGCGCACCTGCTGGATATAGTACTGGCCGTTGAAGAGGTTGGCGTCGATCCAGCGGCTGCCATTCTCGTAGAGTCTTCGGTACGTAGCGGCCGAAGATGCATCACCAGCCGCGCGCGCCATCTCTTCCGCGGCGCGCAGCGCCCCCAGATAATAAATGCCGCACATCGGGTTCGGCCCGTAGAACTCCACGTCATAGGTATTGTGCTGCACGCCCTCCATCACACCATCGCGATTGGTATCCCAACCGCCCGGGACCCACGCAAACTCCAGCGCCTTCTTCGCTCGTGGCCAGGTCGCCTTCAGCAGAGCCTCATCCCCTGAGAGCTTCCAGTCCAGATAGGCGTGCATGATCTGCCCCATCTGTCCGTCTGCCGCCGCAACCCCTGACCGGGCAATGCCGTCCGGCAGCATCTGGCGAAAATGAATCGCGCCCTCCTCGTCCATCGAGTAGCCGAATGCAGCCCGTCGCAGCGAGCGCGCAAACGAGGGGAACAAAAACGTCGTCGCCGTTTCGTAGTTCCACACGTGCGTGCAGTTGCCAAAGCAGCAGCCTTGCTTGTCATTGCTGCCTTCGAAGCCGTGAAACTCGCCATCCGCGGTGCGAAAGCAGGTCGTGCTCGCCAGCGTGGAGAGGTTTGCGCTCGCCGCCTCCTTCACCACCGCGGGCAGCGTGCTCTCGCGCAGAGCCGTGGCAAAGCTGCGTGTGCGCGCTTCCAGACTTTCCAGATTAGTTGCCGCGTAGCTCACCGCCTCCCATGCGTCCTTGAAGCGCACAGCATAGTAGTTCCCTATGATCGTCTTGCCCGCGCCCGGCGTCGCCCCCCACCCGCACCACTCCGGCGTACGGTTCGGAAAGCGCCAGCCCAGCAGAAACTGAAAGCTCGCGGCCTTGCCCGCCGGAATCGTCCTTTCGAGGCAAAGCACGCCTACCGAGTTGTATGGCTCGGGCTGCGCACCCAGCGTTCCTGTCTTCGAAAATTGGTCCCAGAACAAGAGCGGCGAATTCCACCAGCGCCCGGCGGGCCAGCCCGCCCAGTGCGACACGCCTGTGCCCGGCTCCGGCGTTGCCGCCAGCACAAACTCCCCGGCCATCGGGTCGTCCGCCGCAAGTTGCGGATTGCTCATCACCAGCCCGGCTAATCCGTCTCCCGTTCGATACTCGTTCTTCCGTCCCTCGCCTTCCCTCTGCCTGGCCGCCATCCGCGCGTCTTCACCGGTATGCACCGGGTTCTCGATCGAGAACGCAATACTCACCCGGGCAGCTGCAACCCCAGGATTGCTCACGCGATAGCGCAGAATCGCCACCGGCAATCCCGAATCGTCCGGCTCATGCGGAATGAACGGCGAGAAGGCATCGAGTTCGACCTTCACCGGCAGCGTGCGGTCTTCAAAATCGATGTGCGCCAGCGGATACTCGCCCGTAAACTCCGCCGACTCCAGCCGGCTCAATCCCGGAGCGTTGTTCGATCCCAGCCCGCTCGCGCCTTCATACGGCGGCAGAATGCGCGCCTCCAGCACATGCGCTACCGGCTTCGCGCTTCCGCTCTGCGCCCAGATCGCCGGAAAGCCATATGCCGGCCGGAATCCCTTGTTTGGCCGATTGAAGATCTCCCAGTCCGTAAGCTGTCCGCGTCCGCCCAGGCCCAGGCTGCCCGCGGTCACGCCGCCCAGCGGAAACGAGATCATCTTCAGGTGCCGTCCAGCAAACCGGCGCGGATAATTGACTTCCTCGCTTCCGGCGCCGGGCATTGATCCTGATCTGGATTCTTCCGCTGCTTTCACGCCGCTCCAGTGCTGCGCCTGCGCCACCGCGCCCGCCGCGCCCACTGCTCCTGCTGCCTGCTTCAGAAAATTCCGGCGATCCAGTGTCATCTTCTTCGTCACGCCCCCCTCCTTCGCTACGGCACGTCAACGAATTATACGTGCGCGGGACAGCGGCGCTCATGGTTTCCAGCGCCATGTCCTGCGGCAGTGGCGACGGACAGGCCAGCGCCCTTCGCAACCCGATCACGTTAGAGGAGGCCGCACTGTTCTATGATTGCGGTGACCAACTGCGGCTGGCATCGGAGCCGGCTCAAGCTCATCCGACACACGTGCAACGCGCTGGCCAGCAGTTACGAGGAGGCATATGCAACCCGCACCAGAACCTGATCCATC
>JAJZNH010000658.1 GCA_021811745.1 Acidobacteriota bacterium | reverse complement strand
CCGGTCCCGAGATGAAGCTCAAGCACCTCAACCCCGGCCACATCACCGAAGAGGACATCCACCGCCATCTCTACACCGCGCACATGCCTGACCCGGATCTGCTGATCCGCACCTCGGGCGAGATGCGCATCTCGAACTACCTTCTTTGGCAGATCGCCTATACGGAGATTTTCGTAACGGAGCGGTTGTGGCCCGATTTTCGCGGCATTCACCTGCTGGAGGCGATTGCAGCCTTTCAGCGCCGGGAGCGCCGGTATGGCGGACTGGGCGAGGGCTGCGGCGAGGTAGAAGAAGATCCGGAACAGATCCGGATCGCGGCGGGGTAGATCAGCCGGCGGAGTTCGCGACGATGATCAGTTTTGTACCGGGCCTGAGTCTCAGATTGTTGCAACGGTTTTGAGTTTCCAGGACCTGAATATTCTTTGATTCCATCGTGATAACACAAAGGTTGAAGCCTGCGTACTCGGCGGGAATAAGGCTTTTGTAGCTGGTTCAATTGAGCGCGCCGTTGTAGCCCCACTTCGGCAGTGTATTCTCATCCAAGCATGAAACGCATTCTCACTGCCGGCGTCCTTGTTCCTCTGGTATTGATTCTGGTTTTTCTGGGGCCGCGGTGGCAGTGGCTCTTTACGCTGGCTGTGACCGGGATTTCGCTGCTGGCCGGCTGGGAGTTTATGGATATGGCGGAGCGGGGCGGGCTGCAGCCGCCCCGCATCGCGGTTCTGGTTGCCCTGGCGGCGCTCTTTGCGGGCAACTTCCAATGGCCTGACCGAACGGCGGAGATCTTCGGCCTGCTTAGCCTGGGACTGCTGGTTTACTGTACATTCCTCCGGCCGGTCGAGAGGGTGATGGCGGACAGTTCAGCTTCGATTTTTTGCCTTCTCTACACCGGATTGACGCTGATCGCGCTGAGCGCCCTGCGGCAGACGTCGGAGGGGAATGGAGCGTCGCTGGTGGCCTTTCTGCTGTGCGTGGTGTGGGCCGGCGACATTGCGGCCCTCTACGTTGGCCGCGCCTGGGGCCGCCACAAGCTGGCTCCCAGGCTGAGCCCGAACAAAAGTTGGGAGGGAGCGGCAGGCTCCATGGCCGGCAGCCTGCTGGTGGCGGGCGGGCTGGTGGGCCTGAGCACGCTGCTGCAGGCGCGGGACGTGACGATTCTCTCCTATCCGGAGGAGCTTTGGTACTGGCTGCCGCTGGCCGCAGTGGTCAATGTGGCGGCGCAGGTGGGCGATCTGGCCGAGTCCGGGCTGAAGCGCTCGGTCGGCGTGAAGGACTCAGGAACACTACTGCCGGGTCACGGCGGGGTGCTGGACCGCATTGACGCCCTGCTACTGGCGGCTCCGGTGCTATGGTACGCTCAGGTTATACATCAACAGTTCTAGTCATGTAGTCCGCCGCAAATTCGCGAGATGATCCGGTAGACGCTGGAGCAGAAAACGGCGGGGCTAAACAGGTTGCGGAAAAAGTGCGAATGGCGGGCGAATCTGGCGGGAGAAATATGGCAGGGGCTGAAGCCCTTCGTTTGTTTTGTTGCACTTGCGGCACGACTGAAGTCATTCCCTGACACAAAACCTTGCACGCGTCGAGTTTTTTCCGTTCGCCGCTGCGAGTCAAGCCCTCATTCATTTTGCGGCACTTGCGGCACGACTGAAGTCGTGCCCGGCACAAAGCACTTGTCTGACCAATTTTTTCAGCTCGCCGCGGCGAGTCAAGGCATGCCCTTTCAAAACATTGCAAGCTGCTGCGCGGGACACGAGACTGAGGGCTAGAAGCCAGGAGTTGGAAACGATCTTGAAACGACTTGCCATTCTCGGTTCGACCGGCTCCATCGGTCAGAGCACCCTTTCCATTGTTGAGCAGTTCCCAGAGCGCTACCAGGTGGCGGCGCTGGCGGCTGGACGCAACATGAACGAGGCGTTCGCGCAGGCCTCGCGCTGGCGGCCGCGCATGATATCGCTGGCCACGGAAGAACTGGCCGGAGAGCTGGCCGGACGGCTGCGCGAAGCCGGCATTACCGGCATCGAGGTGGTTCACGGGACGGCGGGCACGGTTGCCTGCGCGACTTTGCCTGATGTGGACTTTGTGGTTTCAGCGATTGTGGGCGTGGCGGGGTTGGAAGCCACTCATGCTGCCATTCTTGCCGGCAAGCCGGTGGGCCTGGCCAACAAGGAGTGCATGGTGGCCGCCGGCGAGATCCTGACCCGCGCCGCGCGCGAGCGCAAGGTGCCGATCCTGCCCATCGACAGCGAACACAATGCCGTGCACCAGTGCATGCGGGTGGGCGCGCATGCTGAAGTGAAGACGATCTGGCTGACAGCCTCCGGCGGGCCATTCCGGCAGCTCCCGCTGGACCAGTTCGCAAACATCACGCCGGAGCAGGCGCTGAAGCACCCGACCTGGGTAATGGGGCGGCGGATCACCATCGACTCGGCCACCATGCTTAACAAGGGTCTGGAGGTAGTTGAGGCCTGCCGCCTCTTCGACGTGGCGCCCAGCCAGGTACGAGTGACTGTGCACCCGCAATCCACCGTGCACTCGCTGGTGGAGTATGTGGACGGATCGATCCTGGCGCAAATCTCGGTGACGGACATGCGGCTGCCGATTCTGTACGCGCTGGCCTGGCCGGAGCGGCCGGCCTCGAAGCTCACCTTCGATCTGGCGGCGCTGCGCCACCTGGACTTCGAACCGCCCGATTTTGAGCGGTTTCCTTGCCTGCGGCTGGCCTTTGAGGCGGCGGAAAAGGGCGGGGCGCACTGCATCGCCCTGAATGCCGCCGATGAGGTGGCCGTGGAGGCGTTCCTGGACCGGCGCATCCCTTTCATGGGAATCCCGCGTACAATTGAAGAGGTGCTGGCAACCACGCCGGAGGCGCATCCCGCCACCATTGCTGAAGTGCTCGCCGCCGACCGGGAGGCGCGGCGCAGGGCTCGTGTGCTGTTGCCATAAGCTGGTATGCTGGCCGGGCGCCGGCCGCCGGGACTGAGGAATAACTGTAAATTTATGCATGACTTTCTGGTATCCACTGTCGCGTTCATTGTTCTGATTGGCGTGATGGTTGTAGTCCACGAGTTTGGGCACTTCGCCGTCGCCAAGCTCTGTGGTGTTCGTGTTGAGGCGTTTTCGTTCGGCTTTGGGCCGCGGCTGTTCGGCGTCAAGTACGGAGAGACCGACTACAAGGTCTGCCTGCTGCCGCTGGGTGGCTTCGTCAAGATGACGGGCGAGTCCCCGGGCGAGGAGCGGCCGGCAAACGGGAGCTCCGGCGGGCAAAATGAAGTATCTTCCAGGTCTAATGACGGGCTGCCCAATAACCCGGCCGATGATCCTGGATCATTCACAGCCCATCCGCGGTGGCAGCGGATGCTGATTGGCGTGGCCGGGCCGGCAGCCAACTTCATCCTGGCTCTGGTCCTGATGGTTTTCTACTTCGGCTGGATCAACGAAGTTCCCGCGGTTCAGGTGAAGACCACGACCGTGGATTGGGTGACTCCGGGATCGGCGGCAGCCAAGGCCGGGATCGAGACGGGCGACATCATCCACCGCTTTGACGGCGAGGAAAAGCCATCATGGCTGGATGTGTATGCGCATTTCAAATTGAACGCTAACCAGAACGTCGCCGTGACCGTGGAGCGGGGAGACCAGACTCTCCATATGACTCTGCATGTCCCAGCGGCGGCCAAGACCGATGACTTCGACCTGAGCGATGCAGGCCTTCTGCCGCAGTATCTGCCCGGCCCCATCCGTGTGCAGGAAGTACAACCGGGCACGCCGGCGCAACAGGCCGGGCTCCGTGCCGGCGACGCGATCGAGTCTGTCGACGGGCACCAATTCCACGCCGTTGCATCGCTGCTGGCGTACATGCAGGCCGGACAAGGCAAACCGCTCTCGCTGGTGGTGCTGCGCAACGGCGCTTCGGTGCAGATGGTGGCGCGCCCGGCGAAGCTCGACACCGACTGGAAGCTGGGATTCGCCGCGGTGCCGGTTCCTTACCGCAAGGATCCGCTGTCGTTCGGCAGCGCGGTGTCCAAGTCGAGCAGCTTTTGCACCGAGAACTCCTTCCTTATTATCGAGGTGCTGAAGCGCGTCTTCGAGCACAAGGTTTCCGTCTCGCAGTTTGCCGGGCCGGTCGGCATTGCCCGCCTGGCCGGTGACGCCGCGGAGATGAAGGGCTGGTATCCGAAGTTCTACCTGGCCAGCGTCATCAGCCTCAACCTGGGCATCCTCAACCTGTTTCCCTTCCCGATCCTCGACGGCGGCCTGATCCTGCTGCTGCTGATCGAGAGCGTCCTTCGCCACGACATCAACACTCTGGTGAAGGAACGGATCTACCAGGCGGCCTTTGTGGTGCTGGTGGCCTTTTTCGCCTTTATGATCTTCAACGATGTCTCCAAGCTACCGATCTTTATGCGCGGCAAGCCCTGACGACAGCTTTCAGTTGCCAGTTGTCAGGGGTCAGGGGTCGGATGCGCGTTATCAGCTTTTAGAATTCGATTGTCTCGGTTCTGCGATTCATCTGAGCAAGAGAAGCAGGTTTGAAGATCCTGACCATCGTTGACGAGGTGACGCTGGCGTGCGGTGCGGGCGGCTGGCGGCGGTGAAGGAGCGATGCGAATGGATAAACGGGAGTTCCTGAAGACGGCCGGAGCGCTGGTGGCCGGCAGCATGCTGCAGCAGGTGGCGCTGGGCGAACAGACAGATGCGCCGCGGACGAACTGGGCCGGCAACCTGACCTTTCACACCAACAACCTGCAAGCTCCGGAAACCGTGGACGCAGTACGCGCAGCGGTGAAGAGCGCAAGCAAGCTGCGCGCTCTGGGATCGCGGCACTCGTTTAACGCCATTGCCGACAGCACCCACGAGCAGATTTCGCTGAAGCGGCTCACCGGCATGACGCTCGACGAGAAGGGGCGCACGGTGACGGTGGGCGGAGGGGTTACGTATAGCCAACTGGCTCCGTGGCTGGATGCGAAGGGCTACGCGCTGCACAATCTGGCGTCGCTGCCGGGAATCACGGTTGCGGGA
>JAJZNH010000310.1 GCA_021811745.1 Acidobacteriota bacterium | reverse complement strand
CGTGCTCAAGCCCGGCGACCTGCTCACCGCCATCCGCATCCCCTCCACGTTTGCCGGCGCAAAGTTCTACTTCGAAAAGATCCGCGACCGGAATGTATGGGACTTCCCGCTCATGAACGTAGCCTCGGCGATGAAGATGAGCGGCGACAACATCGGCGCCATCCGCATCGCCGTGAACGCGGTTTCGCCGCGGCCCATGCGCCTCAGAAGCGTGGAGACCGCGGTGGTGGGCAAGCCCGCCAATGCGGCAACCGGCGAAATGGCCGGCGGTCTGGCCGTCCAGGGCGCCAAGCCGCTGCAATTCAACGCATACAAGATTCCGCTGATGCGCAATCTCGTGAGGCGCGCCATCGTCGGCGGCCCAACGGAACAAGCCTGAAGCGGCTCGCAAGGCAGGAGGCGACATGCACTTCTTTACTTGGATGACCAGCCCGTGGGGCCAAACCTTGCCCGTGCACGTTGCGTGGGGACTCATTTGGGTCGCCGTCATCGCGGGCTTCTTCTTCGTAGTGGTCCACACCATCTACGTGGCCGTTGTGGCGCCGCGCAAGCACGCGCACATCTCGCAGGCTGAAGCCGCGAAGGTGCCGGAACGGGTTCCGCGTCACTCGCTCACCGCGCGTTTCTTCCACTGGATCATGGCCCTCAGCATGTTCGCCCTGCTGATTACCGCGTTCCTGCCCAAGGTGGGCGTCCAGTTCAACTGGGTGCTCTACCATTGGATCGCCGGCCTGCTGCTGACCGTCTCCATCCTCTTCCACATCGTCCACGCCTCATTCTTCATGGACTTCTGGTCCATCTGGCCCGACCGCACCGATGTGCAGGACTCGATGAACCGCACGCGGCGCTTCTTCGGCAAGTCAGCGCCGGCCCCGCGCCGATTCGCCAAGTACCCGCTGGAAAACAAGCTCTACCACGGCGTCATCATGATCGCCGGCCTCGCGGTAATAGGCACCGGCCTGTTCATGATGAAGCGCGTGCCCAGCATCTTCACGCCGCGCAATCCCTACCTGTTCAGCGACTTCACCTGGGCCATGATGTACATCCTGCACGGGCTGGCCGGGGTGGGCTTCATCGCCCTCATCATGGTGCACGTCTACATGGGCATCCGGCCGGAGAAGCTGCCCATCACCAAGTCGATGATCTTCGGCTGGATGAGCCGCGACTTCTACCTCGAAGAGCACGATCCTGAGCGCTGGGTGGTAAAGTCGGACAAGAAACGGGGTTTGGCCGCAAGCGATGCCGACTGAGTTCCAGCAGCACTGCGAAACCATCGAGGAGTCGTACGAGTTCACGCTGTCCTACGCCGCGCAGGGCCATGGCCCCAACGACGTCGGCCCGCAGGGCCAGCAGCTCCGCAACCACCTGACCCGCGCCGTGAAAGCCATGCGCGCGCTGGAGGCAAGCTCTGCAGTGGCCGTCGCCGGCGAGCATCTGCAGCCCGCCGCGCCCTATGAGACCTTCCTCAAGGTCTTAGCGCGCGACGCGCAGGATTCGATTGCTGCGGTCGAGTTGGTTCTGGCCCAGCCCGGCATCAGCTCCCAATTGATCGACAACCTGAACGCGTCCATCCATCTGCGCGCGCTGCTGACCGACATCTTCCTGTTTGCCGAGATCCTGGAATCGCATCAGGCTCAGGCCATGGCCTCGCAGCACGTGGTGGGTTAGCGCGCGGGCCCATGTATTCTCAGCAAGTCCTCGACCACTTCGAGCATCCGCGCAATGCCGGCACGATCGTCTCGCCCGATGCCTCGGTGCGGATTGAAAACCCCGCCTGCGGCGACGTGATACAACTCACGGCGAAGTTCTCCGGCAATCGCATCGAAGACATCCGCTTTCGCGCCAAGGGCTGCGTCGCTTCCATGGCCTGCGCCTCTGCGCTCACTGAGCTGGTGCGCGGAAAATCCATCGCCGACGCCCGCAGGGTGAGCAGGGAAGAACTGCTCGCAGCGGTAGGCGGCCTGCCGCCAGCCTCGATGCACGCCACGCATCTTGCGATGGATGCATTGAAGGCCGCGCTCGATCAGTTCGCGCGGAAACAGGCAAAAGTGTAACGTCACCGTGGGCGGTAAACCGCCTCGCGAGAAAAGGCTTTTCTGGAAACTCCGGCCGACAAGCGCAATTGCAAGGGCAGAACCGAGGGCCGAGCCTTCAGCAAGATTCTGATTTGCCGGAACTCAAATACTGTTCAGAATGCGGAAAGCAGATTAAGAGACGGGCAGAAATCTGTCCGCTTTGCGGTTGCCGGCAAGCAGGGATGTGAAACTTTAGAAGGGAGGCTGGCCCACTCACCCTGATGGGACCTGTACCCCGGTCATTGCGGCACCTCACGGCTGTCCGGTAAAAGTCGTGTGTCCCCTGATGGACTTCGATGGTCCGCAGCAGGTTCGGCAATTCCTTGGCGTCCACCTGCGCGTAATTCACCTTGCGGGCAGATTTCAGAATGTCGCTGGGGCGAGTCTCGTTGGCCGGGTTGCGCCTTACATATCCGTGGGCAATGGCATAGCGGAAGACCTGCCCAGTGGTCTCCAAAGCCCGCTTTGCGATGTCCCACGCGCCGCGCTGTTCGATTGCTTTAG
Source organism: Acidobacteriota bacterium (assembly GCA_021811745.1). The sequence goes on along the minus strand of JAJZNH010000310.1, from coordinate 2,441 downwards.
TCATTGCCACCAGTTCCGGGACTTCGATGGCAGCAACAGGCCGCGCGCCCAGGCAAGGCAGAATATCGGCTTCCATGCGGCGCTTCACATAAGCGGCATGGCGCGGACGCTTCCCGTCCTGCCAGTGTTCCAGCCACGCGCGGGCAACGCTCTGAAAGAAATCCTCTGCCGCCGCTTCTCGGCATTCCGTTCGGCCATTGGGTCTGTGCCGGTCGCAAGCAGCTTGCGCGCGCAGCGTGGCGTTCGCGGGCCAGCGAAAGGGGCACATCGGGATAGCTTCCGAAGGTGATCAACTTTTCGCGCTCTTCAGAGCGGTACTTCCAGCGCCAGAGCTTCCCGCCTGCGGGCGCAAGGAACAGGTACAGACCTCCACCATCGATCATGCAATAAGCGTTGCTCTTGGCCTTTGCGGATTTCGGTGTCCGTGAGTGCCACTGCAAGCCTCCAAGCGTCTGCTTTGGAAAATACCCCCAGGAAAAACGCCGAGATACCCCCAGAAACGCCCTCATCGGAATTCGGCTTTCATCGTAGCGCGATGGATTAAGAAAGACAGGAAGTTTATTGTTTTCAGTCGATTATGTTGCTGGATTGGATGCGATAAAACACTATAGGAAGGCATACTGGCGGAGAGAGGGGGAATCTCGTAGGAGGCCCAAAGCCCTGAAAAAATGACCTTAGCTCGAATTTAGCTCGAACGGGGTGCTTCGGTAATACCTATTGAGGATCCCCAAATGAACGACACTCTCTCGCTGATCCGCTATGCATCAATCGAAGGAAAAGGCTGGCGGCGCGGTGCCGCTGTATTTACCAACAACGGACGGCTCAAGCCCAAGGTGATGCGCCTGGGAGGCGTCGAAGTCTACTGCCCCAGCGGGCGCTACCAGATGCGCCGGTACCAGGGCCGGAACCCTGTCTACACCGAACTCGGTAATGATCCTACCGACGCCCTCAACCGGTTCCGGGCCGAGGAGGCCAAGCTCAAGGCTCGGGCGGCGGCGATCGCGGCGGGGCTCGAAGTCCTGACTCCGGACGAAAGCCGCAAGACGCTGCGCCAGTACGCCACATCCTTCCTCGAAATGCATCGGAACCTGCCGCACCGGTCCGACGGCTCGGTCTCGGTCTACACCAGTGTGACGACCAGCTTCGTCCAGGTGTGCAGGTCCGCCTACCCCGAGGGGGTCACCAAGGAACACGTGATCGCCTGGCATGGGTGGATGAAAAAGGAAAAAAAGTACAGCGACCGTACCGCCGCCAATCGTTACCTGACGCTCCGTGGATTCCTGCGCTACTCTGGCGTCGATCCGGACCACATTATCCCCAAGGGCACCCACAACCTTCTCAAGAAGTACACCGCCCGGATTCCCAACATGTACACGCCCGGGGAGGTTCAGAAGCTTATTGAGGCGAGCACGGACGCCGACCGGGCTCTGCTCTGGGAGTTCGCCTACAAGACCGGCCTCCGGGACTCAGAACTGCAAATGGTGACCCGGTTTGACTTGCACGGGCTCGACACCAGCGAGCCGATGCTCCACGTCAAGGGGCGCTACGAGTACGGCAACATTAAAGACGCCGAGGAACGCAAGATCGAACTGCACCCTGCCCTGGTGCCGAAGCTTCAGAAGTGGCTTGAGGAAAACCCCCAAAAGGTGCTCCTGTTCGGCACCAACAACGACAAACAGGACACTAAGATGCTGTTGGCGCTCAAGGTGACGGCACGGAGGACAGGGCTGAACTGTGGGCAGTGCCGTGGGTGCAAGAGCACGCGCAACGAGTGCAGCGAGTTCACTCTGCATCGCTTCCGCCGCACCTATACGTCACGCCTCCTGAAGGCGACCGGCGGCGATCTTCGCAGCGTGATGCTCCGTACCGGCCATGAGGATCTTGAGAGTGTCATGCGCTATCTGGCCCCGGCTGCAGGAATCAGGGATGCCGTGGCCGCCGCATTCTAAAGGATGAAGGAAAACGCCCCCGCTCGCGCTGGGGCGTTTTCTTTCTAGCACAACGGTACATGCCTGTTCGAGGATCGAACAGGCCACGGGCTTCGTATGCGCCTGTGTGGGGCGCTGCCGCACATGCGTGACATCTTCGACCGGCCCCCTACCGGGGACCGAGGCTCGGGCTAATTGGTACGCCTCTTGCGCAGCCAGTCAGCCACATCCTGCGGGTAAAGCCTGATACTGCCGAGCACTCGAAGCGCAGGCAGGCGTCCCTGTTGAACCGCCTTGTAAAGGGTCTTGGGTGATACGCTAACCATCGCTGCCAAGTCATCGATGGTCAAGCCGTCGTTCGATTCTCGATTGTCTCTATAAGACCCATCACTGCTGTCCGGCTATAAGCTGAATAGATTCAGTTGGTTGCTGGATTCGAATAATTCAGATTGGGAGCTGGTGCTCTGAAGTGCGCGTAAAATGGGCATTTTCTCGAAAAGGGTAACACTGAAA
>JAJZNH010000151.1 GCA_021811745.1 Acidobacteriota bacterium | reverse complement strand
CCCGTTTGACATCCTTCCGACATCAAGGGTTTACTCTGGAGAAGACACTATGCTGCTCGAATCCCTTCGTCACGAAGTCCTCCGCGCCAACCAGGAGATAGCTCGGCGCGGCCTTGCGCCGCATACCTTCGGTAACGCCAGCGGCATCGACCGCTCCGGTCCCAACCCTTTAGTGGTTATCAAGCCAAGCGGGGTCGATTACGCGGCGCTGACGCCCGCTGATCTGGTTGTCACCGATCTCGAAGGTCATCTCGTTGAGGGTTCGCTGCGGCCCTCGAGCGACCTCGACACGCACACCCTGCTCTATCGCGAATTTCCCCAAGTCGGCGGTATCGTGCACACGCACTCGGAGTTCGCCACATCTTGGGCGCAGGCTGGCCGGGCCATTCCCTGCCTTGGCACCACCCACGCCGACTACTTCCACGGACCGATTCCAGTCACCGAGCCCCTCACCGCCGAGGAGGTGGCTGAGGCCTACGTTCGCCATACCGGGGCGGTCATCGTGCGGCGTTTCCGCACGGGTGGACTCGATCCCGTCGCCACGCCGGGCGTGTTGGTGGCCGGACACGCTCCCTTTGCCTGGGGCAAGTCTGCAGCCGAAGCCGTCGAACACGCTGATGTGTTGGAGTACATTGCGCGACTCGCCTTCCGCAGCGTCCTGCTGGGCGCGGCGGAAGCGGGAATTCCGTCTTACGTCGCCGAGCATCACTATCTGCGCAAGCACGGCCCCAAGGCAACCTACGGCCAGCGTTGACGCCACCACCGCTGGGCTGGCGGAGATGGAAAGGCCTATGGAGCCGAGGTTGGCCCTCAAAGAGCGGCTGCCATCCGTATAGTTTTCAACAGTTGCACGATGATCTGCCTTTCTTCATAGGTTTCCAATTTTCATAGGTGTATTCTTTTCTCTGTAAAGCATGTCCGGTTGGTGCATTGTCTGGGTAAGTTCACCCTTCGTTCACAGATGACATTTTCAGTGGCCGGAGGTCCATATGTTGCTTATCCTCTGCGAATTGGCGCGTCCAGGCGGGGAGTGATGGGCGCTTCTCCTCCATGGCAATCGACGTGCTAAGAAAGGGAGAGATGTAAGGTTCGCCCCATGGAGACCAGCCCATTCAACCGGATGCAGGCCATGCTGCTGGCTTTAGCCACGGCTGCGCTTTTCCTGTTGGCGGTGATGAACCTGGCTCAGGAGCGCCACTTCCAGCAGCCCGACGACGGAGTCTGGTGGCGGGAAGCGGCGGGTGGCCTTCGCGCTGACAAGGTGCTTCCCAACATGCCTGGTCAACGCGCTGGCATCCAGAAGAACGATCTGTTGACGGCGGTCGACGGGTCTCCCGTGGCCCGCGTCGCTGGCCTCGAGCGCGCCCTTTACCGGGCCGGTCCCTACGGTCAGGTTCTTTACAGCATCACCCGCGATGGCATCTCCCTTGATACGCCGGTTAAAGTCATTCCCGTTCCCTCGGACCGCACCCCCGAGCTGGGCCTACGTGTCGTCGGTCTTGTCTTCCTCGTCATCGGCCTCTACGTCCTGTTCCGCCGTTGGGGCGCTCCGCGCGCTACTCACTTCTATCTCTTCTGTCTGATTTCGTTTGCTCTCTATGTAATCCATTACACTGGCAAATTTGACGGGCTGGATTGGACGGCCTTCTGGGTAAATGTGTCGGCGGAGGTGTTGCAGCCTGCCCTTTTCCTGCATTTCGCACTGAGTTTTCCTGAGGAGCGGCTCAAGAACCTCCGCCGCCGCTGGCTTGTTCCGCTGGTCTATGCGCCAGGCGCCGGAATTCTCGGCCTGTGGATTTGGGCCATCCATTTCTGGCAGGCGACCGGGCTACTGCTGCACCGGCTTGACCAGACTTCGACGGCCTACGATGCGGTTTTTTACCTTCTGGCGGCGCTGTTCTTCGTGCTCGGCTATCGCCAAGCCAGCTCGCCGCTTCTACGTCAGCAGTTGAAGTGGGTGACCCGCGGGACTCTACTGGCAGTGCTGCCCTTCACGTTTTTGTATGCCGTTCCTTATTTGCTCGATCTGAACCCGCCGCGGGTGCTTTACGACCTCGCCGGCTTGTCGCTGGTTTTTTTGCCGCTCACCTTCAGTTGGGCCATCGTCCGCTACCGGCTGATGGATACCGATCTGATCTTCAAGCGCGGAGTGGCCTACACGCTGGCGACCGGCCTGCTGCTGGGGGCGTACTTCGGCATCTTCGCGCTGATCACTCTGGTGGTTCACAACGGGATGCCGCAAACGGTACGCCTGGGGGGATTGGTCCTGATCATCCTGGCCACGGCGGCCCTCTTCGAGCCGTTGAAGCGCAAGGTGCAGAGCTGGGTGGATCGCGCCTTCGACCGACATCGCTACGACTACCGCCAGGCTCTGGTCGAATTTGGTCGCGGACTCAGTTCGGAGACCGATCTCAAGGCCCTGCTCGAATCCATCGTCCACCAGTTGCCGCGCACGTTGCTGGTGGCGCGCGTAGCGGTTTTCCTGGCTGACGACTCCGGGCGGCTGAGCCTAGCCGCCTCGCATGGACTGCCCGCTGAAGTCAACGTTGTCCCCGACCGGAAAAATCACAACCAACCCAGTCCAGAGGCACTCGAACTAGGTTTTCTTGACTTCGACCGCGCCCAGGATCACTCGCACATCTTTTTTGAAAATGCGCAGCAGGTTCTGCACCTGCCCCAAGCGCAGCAGCGCACCGCGGCCCGGTTGGACCTCAATTACTATCTTCCTTGCCGCGTAGCCATGAACAAGCAAGGAAACGGTCGGCCTGCCAGTCGCACCATCGCCGTCATCGGCCTGGGCCGGACGCTGGGCGGCGACTTTCTGTCGAGTGAAGACGTGGAGCTGCTTGAATCTTTGGCCAGTTATATCGGCATCGCTCTCCAGAACGCGAGCCTCTACGCCCGCCTAGAAGAAAAGGTGAACGAGTTCGAGCGCCTCAAGGAGTTCAACGAGAACATCGTCGAATCAATCAATGTAGGCATTCTGGCCGTCGATCTTGAGGGTCACATCGAAAGCTGGAATACGCAGATGGAGGCCATGTACGCGCTCAGTCGGGCCGAGGCCATTGGCCAGGAATTGCGCTCCGTCTTTCCATCGGAGTTTGTCGAGGCCTTGGATGCCTTCCGCAACGAGCAGGGGGTTCACAACCTCTACAAGTTCAGGCTCACCACGCGCGCCGGCGAGCCGCGCACCGTGAACATCGCCGTGGCGCCGCTCCTCTCCCGCGACTTTGTTCCCCTGGGCCGCATCGTTCTGGTGGACGACATCACCGAGCGCGTCACGCTTGAGTCCCAGCTTGCGCAGGCCGACAAACTCAGCTCCATCGGCCTGCTGGCGGCCGGAGTAGCTCATGAGATCAACACGCCACTGGCCGTTATCTCTTCCTATGCGCAGATGCTCTCCAAGCAACTGCGCGGCGATGCGCGTCTGGGTCCGGTGCTCGACAAGATCAACCAGCAGAGCTTCCGCGCCGCGGAGATCGCCAACGGCCTTCTCAACTTCTCCCGTACCTCGCCGACCGAGTTCCGCTCCACCGATCTCAACCAGGTCATCCGTGACACGCTTTCTCTGCTCGAACATCAGTTCAAGACCGCGCAAGTCGTCGTCGATCTCGACCTTGCGGAGGAACTGCCAGCCATTCAGGGCAACCCCGGCAAGTTGCAACAGGTCTTCCTGAACCTGCTTTTGAACGCCAAGGAAGCCATGCCGGGCGGCGGACGTCTGCGTATCGCCACGTTGATCAGTGGGGAGAATAGCCATATTTCCGCGCTGGTTGCCGACTCCGGAGACGGAATTGCTCCCGAGCATCTCAAGCGCATCTACGACCCGTTTTTCACCACCAAGACCGCCTCCAAGCCCGGCGAAAGACGCGGCAGCGGGTTGGGCCTCGCCGTTTCCTACGGCATCATTCAGGAGCACGCCGGCAAGGTTCACGTCGAGAGCGCCGTGGGCGCCGGCACGACGTTTCATCTCGAATTTCCCCTGATGAGGAATGCTGTTCATGCCTGAGGTTGAACTTTCCTTGAACGATTCCGCCGCGCCCGCAGACAACGGCAATTCCAGGACTGGCGCCATTCTGGTCATCGACGACGAAGCCGGCATCCGCGAATCGTTGGAGGTGCTGCTCTCGCTTGAAGGCTATCAAGTCACTACAGCCTCTAACGGCGAGGATGGCCTGCACTTGCTCGATGGCGGGAGCTTTGATCTGGTTCTGCTCGACCTTGCATTGCCTGGCCAGAGCGGCTTGGATCTGCTGCCCCGCGTCAAAGAGAGCCAACCCGGCCTGCCGGTCATCATGATCACCGCCTACGGCACGGTGGATAACGTGGTCGATTCCATTCGCGCCGGAGCGGAGAACTTTATCCAGAAGCCGTGGGACAACGAGAAGCTGCTGGCAGACATTCGCTCCGCCATTGCTCGCTGCCGCGCCGAAGAGGAGAACCTCCAGCTCAAGCGGACCCTCAAGCAGCGCTACAACTTCTCCAACATCGTGGGCAAGAGCGAGATCATGCTCAAGGTCTTCGATCTCGTCGCTCAGGTGGCGCCTAGCCGCTCGACGGTTCTCATCCAGGGCGAGAGCGGCACCGGCAAGGAGCTCATCGCCAAGGCCATCCACGCCAACTCACCGCGGCGTGACAAGCCTTTCGTACCCATCAACACCGGATCCATGCCGCCGGAGTTGCTCGAATCCACGCTCTTCGGCCACGTCAAGGGCGCATTCACCTCGGCCATCGCCTCTAAAAAGGGACTCTTCGAAGTCGCGCACGGCGGCACGCTCTTCCTCGATGAGATCGCCACCATGAGTCTGGAGACGCAGGCCAAGATTTTGCGTGTCCTTCAGGACCGCCGCTTTATGCACCTGGGCGGCATTCAGGAGATTCAGGTGGATGTGCGCATCCTGGCCGCCACCAACGTCGATTTGCAAAAAGAGGTCCGCGAGGGCCGTTTCCGCGAAGACCTCTTCTACCGGCTCAATGTCATCGTCGTTGAGCTGCCTCCCCTGCGCGCCCGCCGCGAGGACATCCCTTTG
>JAJZNH010000987.1 GCA_021811745.1 Acidobacteriota bacterium | reverse complement strand
GCGGGCTCAGAAACGGCCGATGTTCTTCGGAACGACGCAGGGCGACATGAGCGGGATGAATGGCGCGATCTTTCCGCAGCCCGCCTTGGTCTGGCTGGCGGCGGATCGTTCGCTCGCGGTCCGGGCGCTCAAGGAGAACCGCCGGCCCGGCCCCGATACAAAGCTCTGTGTGGCGCCGTATTGGAACCTCTACGAGACGGGAAGCGTCTGCCTGGGATCGATGCGGGCTCCCGATGCTTCGACCGTCGCCTCCATTCCCCAATGGGAACAGAGCTTCTACGAAAGCGAGTTTACGCACGGCAACGTCGGCAGGCTCACTCGCCATCCTGGCGGCTTCGAGGCATTGTGGAAGGAACTCGCGGACAAGGAGCAGTTTCCCGTCAATTCGTTGATTGAGTTGCCGGAGACGGTGGAGGAGTTTCTCTCGGGGAGGAAACACGGTCATGATGACTGAACACACCCTCCCGAAATCGCTGTGGCGCCGGGAGCAGCCGCTGCAAGTGCTGCTGGTCGGCGCGGGAGGCAACGGCAGCGCGGTGCTGCTGGGCCTGCCCTATCTCCACCAGGCGATGAAGGTCTGGGGCTATGCCGGAGGCCTCGACGTGATGCTGGCGGACGGCGATCTGGTCTCGGAAACCAACTGCGTGCGACAGCCGTTTGCGGCGGCCGATGTTGGGCTGAACAAAGCCGTCGTCCTGATCAACCGCGTCAATCTCTTCTGGGGCCTCACGTGGCAGGCCCATCCCGGTCATTTTCACAAGGACTCGCTAAGAACAACTTCGCCAGGTCCCCATCTGCTTATCGGCTGTGTCGATACGCGGGCGGCCCGGCAGGCCATCCTGTCCGCTGTTACGCGAACGAATGACAGCACCCTCTATTGGCTCGATCTCGGCAACAATGCAAGCAGCGGCCAGTTTGTGCTGGGCCAGCCGCTGAACGCCGCAAACCGGCGCAGCGCGGCCCGACTGAGGACCGTCGCGGAACTCTATCCGGAGATTGCCGATGCGGAGGCGGGGGAGGATCCGCTTCCCAGCTGCAGCGCGGCCGAGGCGCTCGAACGGCAGGAACCGTTCATCAATCAGGTACTGGCAACAAGCGCACTCGCGATGCTCGCTCGCCTCTTTCGCTATGGCGCCCTCACCCATCACGGAGGCTTTTACAGCGCTTCATCCGGTCGGATGAGTGTGGTCGCTTGCGATCCCGACCTCTGGAAGAAGATCCAAAAGCACGCTCGACGGCATTCTCTGACGAAGGAGAAGTCACGGTAAGCTGTGCGTGGCCGCTAATCGAGAACAATCGTCTGTGTCCATTTCAAAACGAGATCACTTTATCGCTGTCCACCACCCAATCGGCCAGCGACTGCATGGTCGATTTCGCGGCTCCCTCGAAATAGGGTTGGTTCTTGTAAATGCCGCACCGGGCCATGCAGGTTCCGCAAACTTTCACGGTCGCGCCGCGGGCTATCAGCGCCTTCAGCATCTTCCCTAAATCCTGGTCGTAGCCCTCCGGCGGACGGCAGGCGTCGCGCGCCAAATCCACCGCATCGTTCATCAGGAATAAACGCACCTCGTTCGAGCCAGCTGCAAGCTTGTCCGCAAGCCGCAGGCTGTTCCAGGTAACGTCGGTGTTGTCGTAGGGCTCACGATTCAAAGCGATGAGGACTTTCATGTACGTTCTCCTGAGAAAAGCGAATCAGCGCCTGGCAATGAGGCCGAAATGATAGGGACAGTAACTCTCTAAATCGACAGCTTCGATGTTGCGGAATCCGGCCGCCGCGATCCACGCCCGGCATTGATCGGGAGTCGGGCGAATCGCGAGTGACGGCCCGCGCGGAGTTGGAATATCGCTACGCCAGTGCATGACGGACAACTTCCCGCCATCGCGTAGCACTCGGTATGCTTCTTTGAGCAGTGCGACAGGCTGATCCAGATGCAGCAGGTTGAAGATCATCGCATGCGCTTGGGAACCATCGCCCAGTCCCGTTCGATGCGCAACGAAGTCCCTGACTTCTGCCCGAACATTGGACAGTGCCTGATCGCTGCACCTTTGCTGTGTGCGATCGACCATTGCCGGTTCGATGTCGAGAGCGGTAACGATTCCCCGCGTGCGCAGGGCCGCCGGTATCGTGAACGTGCCATACCCGCACCCGAATTCAACGACATCGCCGGCGACGCCCTCCGCGCCAAACAGTTTGTCGATAGCAGCAGCCGCGTCGAAGAAACTTCCCCAAGTAGCTTCCTCGGGCATCCCGCTTTCGCGTGCTCTCATGGGCTTAGGCACTCGCTTGACCCCTCTCTTGACGAATGTGCTCGCCGCTCGCCAGTCGCTCACGGCATTGGAGATTCGGTGCCCTCGGCGGCTGAATTTCCAAGGATATGTTTCCCGGCCCTGCACATCGCCTCCAGAATTTGCCCGGACTCTTCTGCCGAGCCTTTGTTGAACCGGTTGTCGTGATCCACGGCATTACTGACCTGGGCAACGAGCCCAACCGGGAATTTCCGCCGCGCCGCAAAGGAAAACAACGAGGCAGCCTGCATTTCGACCGCGAGAATCCCCGCGGCGGCATAACCGTCCAGTTGTTGTTGGGTCTCGCGATAGGGTGCATCGGTTGTCCAGACCGGCCCCCTTGTAACAAAGGCATCGAGCCTTCGCAATTCGGTTTCGAGGCAATCGGGAACGCCGGCCGGCGCATCGACGCGTTCGCCAGGCGGCAGGTAGTGAAAAGAGGTTCCTTCGTCGCGTACGGCTGAGGTAGCAATCACCAGGCTCGGTATCGGAAGATCAGCCAACACGCGGCCGGCGGAGGCTAGGCCGAAGACGATCTTTGCTCCTGCCGCCGCGAGCTGCTCTGCTATCAGGACCGCGTAGGGACCGCCTATGGTCCGTGGAATCATTCCGCAATCGACGCCTTCGACTTTCAGGGCGAACATCGCTGTGTGAAAGCAAGGCCATGTTTCGCGGCGCCGTGCGCGCCCGTTCGCAATCAGATGATCGGTCAGATCGCCGTCGAAATCGAGGACACAGATGGGTGGGGCCGGTTCATTAGCGAGGCCGCGCTCCGCGCGAACGGCGTCCAGCAACGCTTCGGGGGTAAACGCCGTCGGCTCATTGAGTGGGTGATTCAAGAGCGGCACATGATCCATTGGGCTGGAACATCCTTGACAAAGGTCACTTAAATATTCAAGTATATGCTTGAATAGTGTCGAGCGGCAATTCGCGAAATGAAAAAGGACCTTTACGAACAGCTTGCGCGGCTGGGCAAGGCAGTTGCCAGTGCCTCGCGTCTCGAATTGATCGATCTCCTGTGCCAGGGGCCAAGAACGGTCGAAAGCCTGGCTCACGCAGCGGGACTCACTGTGGCCAACGCTTCACAACACCTCCGCATCCTGCAGCGAGCGAGGCTGATAACGTCAGAGAAGACAGGTTTGTATGTGACCTACCGGCTCGCGGACCCCGCAGTGAGCGAGTTCTTTCAAACCCTGCGCTCTTTGGGTGAGAAGCAGCTGGCCGAAGTCGAAGTCATTCTGAGGCAATTCAGGGAAGCTCCCGAGTCTTTAGAGCCGGTCAAGAAGAAGGTGCTGCTGGGCAGAATCCGCAGCGGCGATGTCATTCTCCTCGATGTTCGCCCGGCAGAAGAATACCGGGCTGCGCATATTCCGGGCGCGGTCTCCGTACCCCTGGAGGAGCTGACGCGTCGCCTGTCGAGGCTGCCGCGCGACAAAGAGATTGTTGCCTACTGCCGCGGACCGTACTGCGTGCTGGCAATCGCAGCCGTAAAGAAGCTGCGCGCTAGAGGATTTAGCGCCGCGCGGCTTGAAGACGGCATCCCCGAATGGCGGGCACAGGGTCTCCCCGTGGTCGCCGGTACGGAACCGCGATAGGAATTGAGAATCGTCGAGTGCGGCGCCAGCGGAACAAGCTGGCTGAGGAGGCCAATCACAATTTCTACAGAAGCGCGGCTGCCATCCACGATGTCTTCGGAACCCTGAGCCAATAGGGTTCGCGCTCCTTCTCGACTTCTCCCTTCTACATCGGTGCTCTGCGCGGGGTGAAGCCGCCGTGTCTCGATCGTTGCGAATGTCTGTCAACTCAGAATTGGCGTTAGCTGAACCGCCCGAACGGAAGTCAGGATTTAGTGCTCTTCGCTTGCTCAGACCGGCGCTTGTCATTACACTTACCAGTAGGAGTAATACCGATGCAGATCACTAGCAAGGGACAGGTGACGATTCCGCAGGAAGTCAGGAATCGGCTAGGCCTGTTGCCCCACACCGAGGTGGAATTCGAAGTGAGCGGCGACCACGCCCGGATTCGAAAAGCCAGACGCGCGGAGGGATCGGGTGTCCGGGGACAGAAGGTGCTCAGGGCGCTCCGCGGAGCGGCCGATACGCGCATGTCGACGGACGAGATCATGGCGCTTACGCGCGGAGGCAGCTGCGCCGGCGCGAACGGCAAATGACGACGGCCCTGCCCAATCTGGACGCCCGTTTGCGCAACTGCCGCGGGGTCCTCGTCGACAGCAACGTTCTTCTGGACATAGCGACCAACGACGCGAGATGGGCCGACTGGTCGGCTCGCGCGCTGGCTGAGTGCGCCGACTATACGGCTCTGATTATCAATCCCATTGTCTACGCCGAGGTATCGATCGGTTTCAGCACGATTGAAGCGCTGGATGCTGCTTTGCCCGTGGCCTCCTACGAGCGGGAGGCTCTGCCGTGGGAGGCCGGTTTCCTCGCCGGCAAGTGTTTTCTGAGCTATTGCCGGCGGGGCGGCCGGCGGGCAACGCCGCTTCCGGACTTTTACATCGGAGCGCACGCCGCCATCGAGCGGCTGGCGCTGCTCACGCGCGACGTTGCGCGCTATCGGACCTATTTCCCCAAGTTGGAAATCCTGGGACCGGCATAAGGTCCAGGCCGTCGGTCAAAGAGGTTTCCCGCTGAAGCACCCGCCGGGCGTTTCCACATCGACCGGCGCTCTGTCCCCGGAGAACTGTTCTCAAAAAAATCCAATCTCAACCAGGAGGATTCATTCCCATG
>JAJZNH010000753.1 GCA_021811745.1 Acidobacteriota bacterium | reverse complement strand
CGCGCTGCATCGCGCGGGACTGCGGCAGAAGGATCTGAACATCAGCATGGAGCTGGATTCGACCGAAGGCCTGCTCAGCGGAGTGGAAGCGGGACTGGGGGTCACGTTTGTCTCGCGCTGGGCGGCCCGCACCCAACTGGCCCTGGGAACGCTGAAACTGGCGCGGGTGCGGGGCCTGCGCATTACCAGGATGTTCTCGGTGGCATATCCGGCGGGGCCGGCGCCGACAGGTGCGGCGGGTGAGTTCCGGCTCTTACTGCTGGCTAGCTCGATGAAGCTGCTGGCGGGCGAAGCACGCGGACGCAGGCCGGAGGGCTCTGCGGGCCGAAAACTGCGCAGAAAATAAGCCCGACATTCAGCCCGACTGCCGGACGCTGGACGTCCTTCCACGTGGGGCCTCGAATCTTTTCGGCAGCATCCACTTGACATTCAAGTGCAACGCGGGCGACTATGGGTCGTTCACTTGAAAGGCCAGTGGAGAACAATGCCGATTCAGATACTGCAGGGAACGCTCGATCTTATGATCCTGCGCACGCTGGCCGCGCTGGGCCCGCGGCACGCGTATGCGATTGCCACCCGGCTGGAGCAGGTTTCCGACGATTTGCTGCGCGTGAACCAGGGTACGCTCTATCCGGCGCTGGTGCGCCTGGAGCAAAACGGATGGATTCAAGGCTCGTGGGGGCGGACGGAGAACAATCGCGAGGCCAAATACTACGCGATCACCAAAGCCGGAGTGAAAGCTCTCCGGGAAGAGACCGAGCGCTGGCGGCAAATGGCAGCCGTGGTCGATAAGATGCTGGCGGAGGAGTCATGATCCGCGCGCGAATGAGGATGGCTATCGCAAAGCTGCGCGCACTGTGGCGGCGGCGGCAGGCGGATGAGGAGCTTGCGCGGGAGATCGCCACTCACCTGGCGCTGCTCGAGGAAGAGTTCGAGCGCAGCGGCATGTCTCCCGAAGAGGCGCGCCGGGCAGCGCGGCACAGGATCGGCGGCGTGGAGCAGGCAGCACAGGCGCATCGCGATGAGCGGTCGATTCTCTGGCTGGAACAGGTGCGGCAGGACATTCGCCAGGCGCTGCGGGCGTTCTTCCGGAAGCCCGGATTCACGGCGGTGGCCGTGGCTACGCTGGCCATCGGCATTGGCGTGAACACGACTCTGTTCACCGCCTACGATGCGGTTGCGCTCAAGACGCTGCCAGTCGCGAATCCGAGCCTCGTGGTGCGGCTGGAGCGATGGTTTGCCAATGGTTCGCTGGGCGATGCGCAGTATGCCTTTTCGTGGCCGGAATACCGGTACTGCCAGCGCCATCAGGATGTGTTTTCAGCGCTCGTGGCGACGAGCTGGCCGGTGCGGGTGCGGGCGACGCTCTCTGGACACAGGGAAACCCGGCAACTGCCGGCGCTCACAGGACAGCTGGTTTCCGGCAATTACTTCAGAAGCTTCGGCGTGGATGCAAAACTGGGGCGCATGTTCGGTCCCGAAACCGACGGCGCTGCGGGAGCCCATCCTGTGATCGTCCTCAGCTACGATTTCTGGCGGCGCGAGTTCTCGAGTAGCCCCAGTATCGTTGGGTCGCTCGTGAAGATCGACGGAACGATGTTTTCCATTATCGGAGTCGCGCCGCGGGACTTTACCGGAACATCTCTGCTTCCCGAGGTGCCGGACTTCTGGGCGCCGGCGTCGATGCAGGCGCAGCTTGTGCCCGGATACGACTGGCTGCGCGCCGCAAAGGACGACCACTTCCAGATTCTTGGGGAGCTCGCCCCGAATGCCGGCCTCGGCCGCGCGCAGGCGCAGACCGCCGCCCTCATCCACCAGTTTTCCAGGCCGTATGTTTCCACTAATCCCAACCTGAACGCGACGCTGCAGCACCCCGCATTCTTCGGGAACACCAGCGATCCGCGCTTTCAGGCCGGCGTTGCCGCCGTAATGCTGATCGTGCTCATGGTGCTCCTGGTTGCATGTGCCAATGTCGCAAACATGCTGCTGGCGCGCGGTGCGGCGCGGCAGCGGGAGATCGGCCTGCGGCTGGCGCTGGGAGCCAGCCGCAGCCGGGTGATCCGCCAGCTGATAACGGAGAGCGTGTTGCTGGCCCTTGCCGGTGGACTGAGTGGGCTGGCGCTATCGATAGCAGCGAGCCGGCTGCTCCGCGAAGCGGTGGTGCGCATGCTGAACGCTCAGCTCGGCAGCAGCTTTGCGTTCAGCCTGAACCTCAGTCCCGACTGGCGCGTGATCGCCTATGCGCTGGTTCTGTCAGTAATGGCGGGAATTGTCTTTGGGCTGTCACCCGCCCTGCAGTTCAGCAGACCGGAACTTGCCGGCTCGATCCGGGACGAAACCACTTCCTTTGGAGGCAGGCTGCACCGCTCCCATCTGCGAAATTTGCTGATCGCGGCTCAGGTTGCCGTCTCGATGGTTCTGCTCACCTGCTCAGGACTCCTGGTGCGCGGCCTGATTCGCTCGCAGAGCGCGAGCCCCGGATTCGACACTCGCCAGGTGTTTCTTCTGCTGGCCGATTATGGAGACAACGCGGCGCAGTCAGCGAGCGTCTTTCATCGTCTCGTCAGCCGGCTGCAAAAGACACCTCAGCTGGACAGCGTCGCATATGGCCGCGGACCGATGATGGGCACGTGGACGCCGCCGGTCCTGGTCCACCGGTCGGGCGCGGTGAACGGCGTCGAGCATGGGCGAACCCTGGCCAGTTATGCCTCACGCAACTACTTCAGGACGCTCGGAATTGCTCTGCTTCGCGGCCGCGACTTCACGCGGCAGGAATCCGCGGCCGGCTCTCACGTGGCCGTGATCAGCGAGGCAACGGCCCGCCGCTACTGGCCCGGAGAGGATCCGATTGGGCGTCACCTTCAGCTCGACCTGCACTTTAACGGCAAACTGACCGAGTATGAAGTCGTCGGCGTGGTGAAGGACGTTCGCTTTGCCAACCTCACTCGCATCGATCCGGCGCACGTCTATCTTGCGCCGAACCCGCAAGGCACGTATCCGATTCTGCTGAATACCGGCATGAATCAGCACGCCGCGCTGGCAGCCATTTGGGGAGCCGTTGCGCATGTCGACAGAAATCTGGTGTCTTCCGCCGACCTGTGGAACGCGCAAACCATGCTGATTCGGCCCCAGCGCACGCTGGCCCGGGTGATGGCGCTCTTCGCGGCCGGACTTGCCTTGCTGGCGATTGTGCTTTCCGGCGTGGGAATCTACGGGGTGATGGCGTACGTCGTCAGCCAGCGAACGCAGGAGATTGGCATCCAGATGGCGCTGGGCGCCCGCGCGGGCGACGTGCTGAGAAGTCTTGCCCTGTGGGGACTGAAGCCGGTTGCCGCCGGCATGCTCATCGGCCTTGCATGCGGCGCCGCGGTATCGGCCGTGCTGCACAGCACCCTTGTCCTTCCCGGGTCGAGTGACTTCCTTTATGGCGTGCATTACTACGATCCCTTAACCTTCCTCGGGATATCAGTATTCCTGGTCGCAGTTTCACTGCTGGCAAGCCTGGGGCCGGCTGTCAGGGCGATACGGGTGGATCCAATCATCGCGCTCAGGTACGAATAACTGCCGGTTAGATGGCGACCTTCTGATCTCCATTGCCAGGCGCGCTGGCCGCCGATATAACGGCGGGCATGTTTGAGGGAAGAAAGACTCGGAAGCAGGTGGCGTTTCCTGACCGGCAGTGCTGGCTGCGGAATGTAATGGCCCCATCGTACTTCTGCACGATGCCCTTGCTGATCCACAGCCCAAGGCCGGTGCCCTTATCCGCTTTGGTGCTGAAGAAGGGCTGAAACAGCTGCTTCTCGTCCTCCTCGCGAATTCCGACTCCGGTGTCGATGACCGACACCGTGACGCCGGGGCGATCCGTCAGTCGGTCGGTGGAATCCGCGACTCGAATCCGCAGCGTTCCACCGTACGCCATCGCCTGGATGGCGTTATCGATCAGATTGAAGAAGATTTGCCGTATTTCCACCGAATACCCGCAGATCGTCCGATGCGAGTGGAAGCACTTCTCGGCGGTAATTCCAGCCTCTTCCAGCGCGTGGGTCTGCACTTCCAGAATGCTGTCGATCACCTCCGTGAGGGAGACGGCCACCGGCTGCTTCGATTCGCGATAGAAGCTGAGGGTCTGGCGGGTGATGTGGCTGGCGCGCTGCAGCTCACGCTCCGCGAGTGAGGCGTAATGGCGCGCCTCGTCGTCCAGCGACGGATGATTACGCAACAGATAGAAGGCGTTCGTGATCGCCTCCAGCGGGTTATTGATCTCGTGCGCGATGATGCCGGCGGTTCGTCCCATCGCCGCCAGGCTCTCGGCCCGGCGCAGCGCTTCCTCCGCGCGCAGCTCTCCGGTGATGTCGCGATTGATCTCCAGAACTGAATTGCTTTGGTGGTCGAGAACCTTTCGGGTAGCCACCACGACCTCACGTCCATCGCGGGTTCGCTGACGCAGCCTTCCCTGCCAGCTGCCTTCGGAACGGAGACGGCGGTTCACATCCTCCTCGGAGACGGGGAAGACGGTTTGCAGCAGAACATGGACATTCTTCCCGATGGCGTCCTCGCGCCGCCAGCCATAGAGCGCCTCGGCCCCGGCATTCCAGTAGCGGACCGCGCCATCGTAGTCGCGCACCATAATGGCCTCGGAGGCCAGCTCCAGCAGTTCGGCGCGCTCGCGCAGCGCCTTCTCCAGCACGCGCCGCTGACTGATGTCGTAAAACACGCCCACCGCGCCCCGCACTTTTCCGGCCTTGGCCGCCAGCGGACTGGCGCTGGCCAGAATATGCCGCTCCTGGCCGTCGTCTTCCTTGAACTGCATCTCCGTGTTGGTGACCGAACCGCCATTTTGCGCGGCCTGCCGCATGAAATCCACCGGCGAAACCGTATCCGCGTTCGCATTCGCGGGAGACTCCAGGCTATCCCTGAAAATCGCGCGAAACGCCTGATTGGCCGTGACCCGGGAGAACGATGGATCGGTGGAGATCGCCACGCCGACAGGGAGAACCTGCATGATCGTTTCAAGTTCGTCCAGCCGTTCCTCCATC
>JAJZNH010000505.1 GCA_021811745.1 Acidobacteriota bacterium | reverse complement strand
AAGGTGAATCACTGGCCGCGACAATGCCCCAGCCGCGCACCGCCTCGATGGCCAGTATGTTGCGGCCAGTCCGCAGCGCGGAGCGCACATCGGCGCAAAAGACGTGGACCGCAAGCGGTGACTTTGGATCGGAGGCGGTATCGAGGACAAGCGTGCCATTCAGATACGCCTTCACGCTGCGCGGGCCGGCGATGTACAGAGTGGCCGCGGCAGGCAGTTCTTTCAACTGGAATGCGCCGCGGAAGACGTGAGGATCAACCTTACGCTGGCGCTGCCGGTAGGAGAAACGGGCGTGATCGGGACGCAGCGCGGCGGCATCATTGGCGGTCCAGATGTACTGCTCAGGCAGCGCTTTCAGCATGGGGCGATGCAGAACCGCGGGATCGCGCGCCGGATCCAGACGCGCACCCGGAGGAATGGCCTGAGCGCAAACCGATGTGGCAAGCGCCGCGCCCAGCAGAACCTTTGCGATGCAATTCATTATCATTCCAACTCTGTAACCTTCTGCGACCCGTCGCCGCGGTAGAGGTAAGGAATCATATCCGGCCGCGGACTCGGTATGTGGTGTTTGGCGGATTCGTGGCTGGTCAGAGCGCATGGGCCGGCACAAGGTGTTCAGTTTCCGCAGTGGTTGGTTTTGGTCGAAAATTCCGCGATGCGGAACGTGAACGCAGGCTCGTCGGGCCTGTTTTGAGGCAGTTGGATGTACAGTCCGTCTTCGCGCTGCGTGAATGAAAGCAGGTTGTTGAAGCCGAGCAATCGCACTGAGCAAACCGGCCCGTGAAGATAGGGCGTGCCGCGCCAAAGCGTGTGGATGCGCAGGACATTGTTCGCGGGCCAGCCCAGCGCGATGGCATAAAGCGCGCCGTTGTACGTGGTAAAGCGGATGTCGGCGGGAGTGTACTGCTGGCGGTCGGTGTTCAGCGCCGAACTGGTAACTTTGGTTGGCCCCTCGCCATAGAGGATCCAGGGCCGCGAGCCGTAGATGGCCTCACCGTTGACTTTGAGCCATGCGCCCATTTGCAGAAGGATGGCGCGGGCCTGCTCGGGAATGGTGCCATCGGCTTTGGGCCCGACGTTGAGCAGCAGGTTACCGTTCTTGCTCACCACGTCCACCAACTCGTCGATCAGCGACTTCGCGTCGCGGTATTGATCGTTTTGCACGTATCCCCAGGAGTGAATGCTGGCGGAGGTGTCCGTCTCCCACGGCAGCAGGCGCAGCGCATCCAGCTTGCCGCGCTCGATGTCGAGCACTGCGGTGTTTTCAGGCATGGCGTACAGCTTGTAGGTGAGCACAACGCCCTGACGCCGCAGTGCCGCCTGGTTGTAGTAGTACGCTGCGAAGCGCTTGAGATAGGGCTTAAAAGCGGGCTGCCCGATCCACCAGTCGAAGTAGAAGAAGTCAGGATGATATTTATCCACCAGTTCCGTGCTGCGCGCCAGCCAGTCATTCAGGAATGCCTTGTCCGGCGGCAGCCATCGCTCCAGGTGATTCGGGTCCGGCTCTTTGGAATCGCTGTCACCGGGCAATGCCATCGGCTTTGCCGGGCCGTAGATCCCCGCATAACGCGGGTCGCGCACGTCGGAGTCGAACTTCATGCCGCCGTCATACCACCACCAATGCTCGGCGCGATGCGACGAGACGCCAAAGTGCAGTCCGCGCCTGCGTGCCGCAACGGCCAGTTCGCCCACCACATCGCGCTTCGGGCCCATCTTCGCGGCATCCCAGTTGGTGATGCTGGAGTCGTACATGGCGAAGCCGTCGCAGTGTTCGGCAACCGGCACAATGTAACGCGCTCCGGCGTGCACAAACAGGTCCACCCACGCATCGGGATTAAAGCGCTCGGCGTGGAACATGGGGATGAAGTCCTTGTAGCCGAACTTTGACTGCGGGCCATAGGTCGCCACTTCGTGCTTGAAGGCGTCTGTGCCCTGCACATACATGTTGCGCGAGTACCACTCATTTCCGTACGCCGGAACCGAATAGACACCCCAGTGGAGAAAGATGCCGAACTTCGCGTCGCGAAACCACTCCGGCACGCGATAGGCGCCCAGCGAATTCCAATCGGCGGTAAAAGACCCGCCGCGCGTTCCCGCCGCGACGCGAGCCAGTTGGCGACGGACATTCTGCGCCTCTGTTTGCGCGGTGAGCCGTGCAGAAGAAATCAGGACAAGAACAGCTGCTGCCAGAATCCAGTGCCGGCGGAGCGAGCGGAAAAAGCGTTTCATGGCAAAGAAACTATCAGACGATTGCTGATTTGTGTATCGCATGATTGCGCCCGCTGCGCCAGACCGGGCGCAGACGAAGGATGAAAACGTCTGGTCGCCGTTCACCACGGCCTGGAACGCGCCACTGAGATTCCACGCACCTCGTGCGGCCATTTGTGCGAGACGGCACAGTAGAAGTGGTAGAGCGCGCCGTCGTGATAGATGACGCATGGCTTGTGCGCGTAGGTCTCGTCCACGCTGCCGGGCGGCCCCACATTGATCATGATCTCGTTAACCTTGGTGAAGTGGTAGGGATCGCGGCCCAGCGCCAGCAGCTCACCTGCAACGCCATGCCGGTCGAGGCCGAAGTAATACATGCCCCAAAGATGTCCATCGTGCACGACAAACGGATTGCTGGCGAAGTGCGCATCCCAGGAATCCAGACTGCCATTACGAAGAATGGGATTGCCGGCGTAGCGCGACCAGTGCTTCAGGTCGCGCGACGTGGCAACGCCCGTCTGCTCGTGCCAGCCGCCACCTTCGCGCCTGGGCAGCGGATCAGTCTTGGCGTTGTAGTAAAGGTAAAAGACACCATCGTGCTCGATGAGATTGGGCCGGTAAAGCCCGCCATGTTCCCATGGCGCGCCGTCGGCAGGAAACAGAATGGGATCGGTCAGCTCCCAGTGCAACAGGCTGTCGCTCCAGGCCAGGCCGATCACGGCCGCGCCCGCTTCATAACCCGCGTTGGGATACGCATTCCATGCGCCCAGGTAGCGGCCGTGCACCTTCTTCAATTGCCCACGCGCATGCAATCCATCCTCACGCACAATGCAACTTAAAGCAATGTTATAGCGCGTGTAGCGTGAGTTCGGATCGCGCCGCGCCACACAGGCAACGCGTTCCCAGCTCACCAGATCCTTCGACCGCGCCAGCCCGGTCTGATAGCCGGTTCCGTCAAAGCCGATGTAGAGCATCTGGAGTGCGCCATCGTGATAAAAGACAAAAGGATCATCGACGGCTTTGCAGTCGAATGCATTCGGATCATCCGATGCCGCGAGCACCAGCTTGCCGTATTTGTACGGCGTGCGAAAGGGCGCAATCTCCCTGTCGCTGAACTCTTCCGCTGCCATCGGTGCGCCGCGCAGCAGTGGCAGCCCCGCAATCGATATGCCGAGCCTGCGGGCAAATCCGCGGCGCGTCATGCGTGCATTCATGCAATTCCTTCCGTGTTTGTTGCGGTTCCCTAACGCACGCTCGTTTCCAGCACGGCAACACCCTGCGGCTTGAGATCCACGCTCGCTTCGCTGGCGCCGTGCAGCACATCCATCATCCGTGCGGGCAATGCGACATGTGCAGGCGCGCCGCCGTGGTTCATGAGCACAAAGACGGTGTGATCTTTGCCCACGCGGCGGCAAACCTCCACGCCTTCCGGCACTGCGCTAAACTCGGGCCTGACCCACGCGCCATCGGTTGCCCACTGGATCACGCGCCGCATCAGCGCCGGGTCGAGCACCGCGCCGAGATATGAGATTGTGCCCTTGCCCACAGGACGCATAATCATTGCCGGCTTGCCGTCGAGCCAGCCATTCACCTTGCCGTAGCGCAATAGCACCACATCATCCCTGGCGCGCACTGAGAGCATCTCAGCCCACTCCGCCGCGGTTCCCGTGCCCAGCGGGCCGCTCACCGGCGCGGGCGCATCCAAGGCGTAATACCCCTCTACGCGGCCGCCGAGCGGTGTTACCAGCGGGCCCGGCTGACGCTCGACGTTCAGCGCGTTGTGCGCATTCTTCATGCCGCTGCGCGGCCCCAGCAGCAAATGACCGCCCTGCTGCACGTAGGCGAGCAGATGCTCCGCCAGCGCCGGTGTGATGACGTTAAGATCGGGCGCAAGCACCAGCTTGTACGCATCGAGCGGCGCATCGGCGTTCACAATGTCCACGGTAAGCCTCTGCGCACGCAGGGGGCGATAGTAGCCAAGCAAAATTTTCAGTTGGTCGTAGTTGCGGTTGAAGAGCTGGAAGTCGATCGCCCAGCGGCTGTCGTAACTGTGCAGGATAGCCACCTGCGCCAGCGGAGCAGTCCCAGCCAGCGCCGAAGCAGCGCGCTCGAACTCGCGGCCTTCCTGCGCGATCTCAGAGTAGATCGGCAGCGGTTCGCCATCCGGCCCCACCAGCGCGCCATGATACTGTTCCTGCCCGTTGAGCGCGCTGCGCCACTGCCAGTAGAGCACAGCGTCGGCGCCGTGGCCCACCGCCTGCCAGGCCATGGCACGCGTCTCGCCGCGATCGAGCGTCGTGTTCACCGGCGCCCAGTTCACCGAGCCTGGCTGCGTTTCCATCACCCAGAAATTGGCGCGCTTCCAGCCGCGGACAAAGTCGTGCATGGCGCCGTTGCGCGCGGCATGCAAGTGTCCTTCGCCCACGTAATCGTCCCACGAGGCCAGGCTGAGGTCGCGCGTGATGACGTAGTGATCGAAGTGATCGGACCAGCCCAGCCCGCCAAGATTCGTGGTGATGAACTGGCGCGGATCGGCATACTTGCGGATTGCATCGATCTGCACGCGCTGGAAGCTGCGCCACGTGTCGGTGACGAAGTGCTTGTAAGCGAGAAGCAGCCCCGGATTTCCGCCGTTCGTGGGGAAGGGAATTTCGTCCCAGCGGTCATAGGTCTGGCTCCAGTACGCGGTGGTCCAATCGCGATTCAGCGCATCGAGCGTTCCAAACTGCCGCTGGAGCCAGTTGTCGAACTGCCGGCGCGTATCAGCGTCGAAGGATTCATCCGTGTACTCATTGCCGATCTGCCAGCCGATCACGTCGGGGTCATGACCG
>JAJZNH010000020.1 GCA_021811745.1 Acidobacteriota bacterium | reverse complement strand
TAGACAGGCGGCGGAAAAATGCAGGAGGGCGTGGACCGGACGAGAAAAAGCCCGCTGGGGCTGATGCCCAATACTTGCTCTCTCGCACGAGCGGTCCGGCTGAAGTCGCGACCTTTTAAAGCACGTTGCACAGCGCGGGTTTTTCCGCAGCCTGTTCGATTGCTACACGGCCTTCGAGTGCATCTTCGCCGGTAAGCCCGGCGAGCTGCACGCACACCAGGCGATTGGCGGGCATCCGCTCCTCGATCTCCACTGGCAGGAAGTTTTCCGTCAGCGCGGCGGTGCGGCCGCGGGCGGCAAGCGCCTCAGGCGTGTGTAGGGTGATGGCTGCCAGCTCCCGGCCGGCAAAATTCATGCGGTGCGTGCGGGATTTTTCCGCGGCCAGGGCGCGGAGCGCGGCCATCCGCTCTTCCACCGCTTTCGGCGCAACCGGTGACTGGGCGTGGAGCGCCCACCCCGGCGTGCCGGGCCGGGGTGAAAAGGGAAACAGGTGCAGGTAACCGAAGGGCAGCGCCCGCACGAATTCCATGGTTTCGTCGAACTCGCGGTCCGTTTCGCCGGGGAAGCCCACCATCACGTCTGCGCCCAAGGTCAGGTCCGGGCCTGCGGCTTCAAAGAGCTCGCGCACCTTTTCCTCGTAGTGCCATGGCCGGTAGCGGCGGTGCATCCGGCGCAACACCGCGTCGGAGCCCGACTGCAGTGGCAGATGCGCATGGCGCGCCAGCCGCCCGCCGCAGCGATAGGCGCTCGTCCGTCGGCCCGCCGTGCCATTCTCGCCGAACTCCCGCAGCAGCGCGATCATTGCCTCGTCCCAATCCATCGGCTCAATGGAGCTGAGGCGCAGACGAGGCAGCGCCGTGCGCTCGATGATCTCGCGGACCAGCTCCGCCAGCGTCGGCTGCGGCGCGCCGTTGACGGCGGGCAGATCGCGGCCCCAGCGGCCAAGGTTGATCCCAGAGAGCACCAGCTCATTACCGCCGGCTGTCACAAACTCCTCGATCTGCCTCAGCAGCGCCGCGCGCGGCAGGCTCTGGGATGGGCCCCGGGTGAAAGGAATCACGCAGAACGTGCAGCGGTTGCCGCATCCTTCCTGAATCTTCAGGTTGGGCCGGGTCTGTGTTCCGGGCAGCAAATGCACGTCCTCGATGAAGGAGTGCGCAAACTCCCCGTCCACCCACACGGGGGCCCCCAGCGACGGGTCTTTGTCGTTGGGGTGGCACACCGGAACGGAGGCCGGAGCGCTCCTGGCCAGCAGGGAAGCGACGGGCACAATCTCCGGCGTCGCGGCAGCGTCAACAGACCGGCCTGAGGCCATCTGCAGCACAATCTCCGGCGTCAGGGCCTTGTGGCTGTTGCCGACCACGGCAGCCACTCCTTCCATCGCGGCCAGCTCCTGGGGCGCGCGCTGCGCATAGCAGCCGGTGACCACGATGCGTGCCGCCGGGTTCAGCCGGTGCGAGCGGCGGACGAATGCGCGTGCTGCCCGGTCGGCCTCCGCCGTCACGCTGCATGTGTTGACGATGACCACATCAGCTTCGGAGGCCGGCTGCTCAGAAAGCCCCGCTGCGCGCAAACGCCCGGTTACAGCCTCGCCGTCGGCGCGCGCCGCCCTGCAGCCGAAATGCTCGATGTGAAATCCCGGCATGGATTTAGTGTAGGGCTTCTTTGCCTGCGGCGACAGCGGGGTGGAAAGGCCGGCGCCACGTGCTTCCATGGGCCGTTAGAATAGAGGCATGACCCACGAAGGCATCCGCGTTGCCTCGAAAGAGGAGATTGCCCGAGAGAACGAAGAAGACCGCCCGTTGCCGCGCCTGGCCATGACACCGGCAAAGGTACGCGTACTGCTGACCGAGGGCAAAGGGCTGGAGATCGATTGGGCCGACGGCCACAAGAGCGCATGGAGCTTTGCGTGGCTGCGCAATGCCTGCCCCTGCGCCACCTGCGTGGAGCAGCGCGAAGCGGAAGGCCGCAGGCCGGGCCAGCCGAAATCCAAGTCCGCTGAGCTGCTGCCTCTCTACGCGCCGCCGCCCAAGCCGGCCAGCGTCCATCCCGTGGGCCGCTACGCGCTGCAGTTCAACTGGCTCGACGGCCACACCAGCGGCATCTACTCCTGGGAGTATCTGCGCCGCATGTGCCAGTGCAGTGAGTGCACCTTCGCTAGCGCGGAGGCCACGGGCGCGCCGAATTAACCAGAGCAGTCTGAGCTGGATGAGCGCCCATCAGAATCCGTGCGCGTGCAGATAGAACACCACGCACGAAGCCGCCAGGCAGTAGATCCCGAACCAGTGCCAACGGCCCGACTCAAGCCAACTGCTCAGCCACTTCAGCGCGATCAATCCGGCGATGAACGAGAACACCATGCCTAGCAGGCTGGCGTTGATTGAGGCATGGAGATTGATCGCCGCGCTGGTTCCGGCCGCGGCGTGCGCGGCTTTGATGAGGCGTACAAGTTCCATCACGTCCACCACCGGCGTGAGGATGATGACCAGCGCAAAGCTGAAGCGCTCGGATGTATCCTTGGCCGCGCCCAGCAGCATTCCCGCCGAAATGGTCGAGCCGGAGCGCGAGAAACCGCGGAAAGGCAGCGCCAGCCCCTGCACAACGCCCATCCATCCGGCCTGGCGCATGTTCAGCGGGCTGCCGTCGGCGGGCTTGATGCCGGCGCGCTCCTGTCGCCGCTCGATCAAGCCGGCGATGAGGATCATCACGCCCACCGCCAGCAGGGCGGGAGCGACGATTTGAAGCTGGCCGAAGAGCATCTCGATCTGCGCCTTGGGCGTGCCGTGGAAGTAGGTCTTTTCAATGATGACCTTGAGCGTCTCGCCCACAATGCCGGTCAAAAACGTGGCCCAGACGGCCTGCTTGAAGAAGCGCTTGAAGGTGGCCACGTCCGAAAAATAGCTGCGCATCCAGGCCTTCCAGAAGTAGGCGATGACCGCGAACATGGTGCCGGTGTGCAGCATGACCAGCAGAAGGGTCATCTGCGGGGCCGAAGGGTCGAGCCCCATCAGCTTTTCAGCCACCACCACATGGGCGGAGCTTGAGACCGGCAAGAGCTCGGCCAGTCCTTGCACGATGGCGAGGATGATGATCTTGAAAATCGTCATGGTACCAATCTAACGTCTCACCTGTTGAAAACTCTTGGGTTGCGCAGCGTGGTGGCGGCGTGGATGCAGCATCCGTACCATGATCGCCATCATCGAAGGATAGAACCTGATCGAGGAGAAGGCGTCGTTTGAAACGGCGAAGGAGGCCAACGATGAGGATTGCTTTTCTGGGACTGGGCAAGATGGGCACGCCGATGGCGCGGCGGCTGGTGGCTGCGGGGCACGACGTAACGGTGTGGAACCGCACCCGCGCGAGGGCTGATGTCCTGGCAGCGGAGGGCGCGCGCGTAGCCGCTACGCCGGACGACGCGGCGCGGGCAGCCGAAGTGGTCATGACGATGCTGTTCGACGAGAACGCGCATGAGGAAATCCTGCTTGGTCCCAAGGGGCTATTGGAGAAAATGAGGCCCGGCACGCTCCACATCTCGCACTCGACCATTGGCGTTGCGCTCAGCGGGCGGTTCACCGCCGAGCACGCCCGTCGGGGGCAGGAGTTTGTGGCCGCTCCGGTCTTTGGCCGGCCCGAGGTGGCTGAGGCAGGCCGCTTGTGGGTGGTCGTGGCGGGCGCGGAGGGCGCGGTAAACAAGGCTCGCCCGCTGTTGGAGCCGCTCTCGCGAGGTATCTCCGTGGTGGGAGCCGAGCCGCGCCAGGCCCACGCTCTGAAACTGGGCGGCAACTTTCTCATCACTTGCATGAACCAGGCCCTCAGCGAGGCCTTTGTCTATGCGGCCAGCCAAGGGATTGATCCCGCCATGTTCTTCGAAACGGTGAACAGTGCGCTTTTCCAATCGGCGTTTATGGCGTCGTACTGTAAGCTGATCCTGCATCCGCCTGAGCAACCTGGAGGAACCGTCGAACTTGGGGCCAAGGATCTGAGGTTGTTGCGGGAAGCTGCTGCCAGCAGTGGAACGCGCCTTAGTTTGGCCGATATGCAGGCCGAGATCTTCGCTCAGGCTCTTCAACTCGGTCTCGGCGGAGAGGATTGGGCTGGCGGACAGTACCACATGGCCCAGCGAAACGCATCTGTAAAATAGGGTGAGATTCTTCCAAGGGGACCCATGGCGAAGCTAAGTGTAAGGGGAAAAATTGTCTTCATCACCGGTGCCAGTACAGGTATCGGTGCGTCTGCGGCTATGGCCTTTGCTAGCGAAGGGGCGAGGCTCCTGTTGGCGGCGCGGAGAGCCGGCAAACTGGCCGAAGTAGCGTCGCTGGCTCTGGAGCGCGGCGCGCAGGCTGTTCACTCCTTCCAACTGGACGTGCGCAGCCGCCATGCGGTGCAGAGGGCCATCGACGATCTGCCGCCGGAGTGGGCCGAGATCGACATCTTGGTGAACAACGCCGGACTGAGCCGCGGCATGGAAAAGCTCTATACCGGGAAGATCGAAGACTGGGACGAGATGATCGACACCAACGTGAAAGGGCTTCTTTACGTGACGCGCGCCGTGGTGCCAGGGATGGTGGTGCGCAGGCGGGGCCATGTGGTGAACCTGGGCTCGATGGCGGGTGAGCTAGTCTACCCCAATGGAGCCGTCTACTGCGGCAGCAAAGCCGCGGTGAGGCCCATTAACGACGGACTCCGCGAGGATGTGCTGGGAACGCCGGTGCGCGTGACCAGTATCGATCCGGGGATGGTGGAGACCGATTTTAGTCTGGTGCGCTTTCACGGCGACGCCGGACGCGCCGCGAAGGTCTATAAGGGGTTGACTCCGCTGACTGCGGAAGATGTTGCCGACACGATTCTATGGGCCGTCACGAGGCCGGAACACGTCAACATTGCACGAGTGTCGCTATCCCCCGTCTGCCAAGCCAACACTCTGCTTGTCCACCGCGAGGCGTAGCGAGGGAATGATAAGCGCGATTCGCAACCTACCCTAACGCTGCAATCTGGGCCTCAATTTGGGCCAGTGCTTCGGCCAGTGCGGCGCGGCGGGTT
>JAJZNH010000805.1 GCA_021811745.1 Acidobacteriota bacterium | reverse complement strand
GAGGCCCATCTGGCCATGGAGATCCTGGCCGACCACGGCCGCATGCTCAGCTTCGAGATGGTTGAAGTGAACCCGGTGATCGACGAGCACAACCGCACCGCTGACCTCGCCGTCGGCCTGGCCTGTTCGGCATTCGGAAAGAAGATTCTGTGAGCAGCAGATCCACTCTTTGCCCAGGCGACACGCCGGAATGATTCATGCCGTGCATGACGGCTTTGCCTTATGCAAAAGTGCGGCGCTGCCGTAGATTGCCGCCCCAATGATCAGCAAAGCCTTCATTCCCAGGATGAAGGACAGATTCTGTGCCAGGCCTCCCGCGACTGCGCCAAGCATGTTTGCGCCGAAGGCGTCGCTTCGCCCGCCAATGCGGCGGAAGCTCTCAGTGAAGATGACGCCGGCAAAGAAGAACGGCACGCAGTAGGCCGAGCAAACCAGAATGCCCACGAGCGCTCCCGAGCCGGGTATCCGCGCCCACGGGACCAGATAATTCATGACCAGGGTGGCGCACAGAAGAATGTAATACATGCTCAAACTTTCCGGGCGCCGGCGCTCCACATAGAAATTCGACAAGAGAAGAATGGTGAGAATACCTGTCAAGGCAACGCAATTGACCAGCCAGGTCGTGCCGAAATATAGAGCCAGGCGGCTTACCATCTGAGTTTCCATCAACAGGAAGCCCGCGCCGAGAAGAAAGAATAGCCAGGTACCGCTTTGCTTCGGCTTAAAGAACGGCCCGACCGTATAGAAGGCCAGGATGAGGATAACCACGGACACCGAAAAATAAGTTCGAGGGATTGAGTGCGAACGGTGGTAGACATACGGCCAGTCATCTGTGGTGGGCGGCGGAGCATTTGCGATCGTGGGCTGAAACACCGGCGGGCGAGCGCGAAGAAATGCAGACTCCTGGGGGCTCTGGCTCTTCTCCCATAGCTGAGGAGAGTTGGATTCGATGAAGACATTGGCTGGCCACATCCATCTGATTTGGGCGGCGTAATAGGTTACGGGAGGAAGGGAGAAGATGCGGGTCAGCATCGCGTAAAATCGCTGTCCAATCCAGGTGTAGGGCTTGTGTACCTCGAATTTCAGGACAAGGATGCCGTCTGGCTTGAGCAACTTTTGGGCGTCGCGAAACGATTCTTCGGTGTAGACATAGTTATCCACGCGCATATTGCTGTAACTGGAGAACTCGGTGTGCGAATCCAGCAATCCGAAGATGATAACGTCATATTTTTGATGGGTCTGTCTCAGGAAGTTTCTGGCGTCGTTGGTGATGAGGCGGACCCTTGGCGAGGAATAGGGTTTTTCCGGATGGAGCCGCTTGCCGAGGGTTGAAATTAACGGGTCGATCTCCACGGCATCGACATGGGAGGCGCCGTGCCGCAAGGCGGCGGCGACGTCGTTGCCGGCTCCGGCGCCAACCACCAAAACGCGATTCACACTTTGGGCGAATTGGAAGGGGCTGTCATAGGAGCTGTTTTGATAGTCCTTCGCGAACTGCGGATGGCGTGCAAGATATGCAGGGGTTGCATTGGCAATCGTCATGTAACCCTCGTTGTTTACGTTAATCAGATATTGCTGATCGCCGTCACTCCACACGGAAAGTTTCTGGTATGGAGACCAATAGATTGACTCATTGCCCCGCGGCCTCAGCACAAGCAAGGTGATTGTCAGCAGGATGGCCGCGACCACAGCGGAGCGCCAGGAAAATGGCTGCGAGAACAGAATCAGCGCAAAGGCAACGACAAACCACCAGGACGGAGAAAGCCAGAAGTAAGCAAGAAGGGCCAGGAGCCAAATCCCTACCAGGCTGCCGAGCAGATTGATCGAATACGCACTAACAGTGTTCGACGCCTCCTCAAGGTAATATCCCACCCAGCGTCCCAGGGGAATCATGGCAATGGTAATCAGCAGCAGAAAGGCGGCAACGATAAGCATCGCGGCGGCGAACAGGCGATAATATTCCGCCGCTGTGAAATTGTGCACCACTCCCCAGAGAAGAGCGTCCGGAGTAAATGAAAGGGCCGAGGACATCATGCGCAGAATCGCTTGCCATGATTGGACTGGGACGTTGGCAGCGATAGCCAATGCGGTTACGGCTCCAAGAGAAGGTAGTATGCTGCCGCGCTTCCTGGAACTGAAGCAGCCAATGCCGAAGCCCAGGAAGCACACCATCAGCGTCAAGTTCTGAAAGAAGGCGAAAATCTTCACCTCGGTGCCAAGCCAGCGAATCAGGACGATTTCCAGATAAAGTGCCGCTGAACTGACCAGCAGCAACCGCCACATTGAGAATTTTTGCGCGTCTGTGCTTGCCGCGTTGCGGGGCATGGAAACTGCTGTTTGTGCCACGGCTGGCCTCCTGGAATGCCACGGATTCGTTCACCTTGCGAAGCGTAACTTGAGCCTGTAACCAGTTCTTTATAGAAACGGGAACGCTCAGGGATCACTTTACAATGCCGGAGAGAACTACAGTACATATAAAGCTGGACGTGGGAGCCTGGCAAGAATCAATTTTGGCACTGAGAAGTAGAATTCTTCCCATCCGCAGCGCCGCTCCAAGGCGAGTGGAATTTCAATGGCCGAATTGCGCACCGGCTAACAGAACGATTTCAACGGCTTCGATCGCCGATGGTGTAATCCAGGGAGCAGATGCGCGGGGCATTGCTCCTGCGGGATCGTACGTTGAAGGCGTTTTCCAAAATTGCGGTGACACGCGGCAGCTTGTTCGACCGGGGCTTCTACAATGAAAAGGAAATGGCAAAAAAACTCCGTGTAGGCATTCTCTTTGGCGGGCGCAGCGGCGAGCATGAGGTTTCGCTGCTCTCCGCGGCCTCAATCCTGCAAGCGATCGACCGCGAGAAGTTCGACGTTACCCCTATCGGCATTACCAAGGAGGGCCGTTGGCTGGCCGCCGCCGACGCCCACAACCTGCTGAACGGCAGCCAGAGCGCGATGGCGCGCCGTCTGCGCGCGGGCGACCCGGCGGCTACGCCGGGCGCCAAGCTGCTTCACGAGGGTATTCCGACGCTGCTGGTACCCGAGCCTGCGGCTAGGAGCGTCAAGCCGCGCGGCCAGGCCGGTTCCACCGCCCTTGACAAACCTGCGGGGTTCACAAGCAAATCCCTCGACGTAGTGTTTCCCGTTCTGCATGGCACCTTCGGGGAAGACGGCACCATTCAGGGCCTCTTTGAACTGGCCGGCATCGCCTACGTTGGCTCGGGCGTGCTCGGCTCCGCGGCGGGAATGGATAAGGACGCGATGAAGCGCCTCTTTGCCCAGGCGAGGCTGCCCATCGTCAAGCATGAGACACTGCTCCGCGCCGATTGGGAGCAATCCCCGCGCAAGACCATTGCGCGGATCGAGGCCACGCTCAGGTATCCCGTCTTCGTAAAGCCCGCGAACCTGGGTTCCTCGGTGGGCATCAGCAAGGCCCACGACCGCAAGGAACTTGGCCCCGCCCTGACTCTCGCCGCCAAATACGACCGCAAGTTGATCGTCGAAGAGGGCGTGGGCGGCAAACGATCCCGTGCGCGCGAGCTTGAGGTCGCGGTGCTGGGCAACGACGATCCCAAGGCCAGTGTTGTGGGCGAGATCATTCCGGGCAAGGAGTTTTACGACTACGAGGCCAAGTATCTCTCCGAGGGATCGGTGCCGGTCATTCCCGCCAGGCTGACTCGCGCGCAGAGCCGGCAGATTCGCGAGATGGCGGTGGCGGCTTTTCGAGCTTGCGACCTCTCCGGCCTGGCCCGCGTTGACTTCCTCATGGAGCCCGGTGGCAAGCAACGCATCTATTTGAATGAGGTGAATACCCTGCCCGGCTTTACGCGCATCAGCATGTATCCCAAGCTGTGGGAGGCTACGGGCATCCCCTATAAGGATCTCATTACGCGGCTCATCGAGCTGGCCCTCGAACGCCAGCAGGAAAAGAATCGCACCACTTACAGCAGGGAAGAGTGAGATGAGAGCAGGGATCGGAAAGTTCGTCTTCGGTGCCCAAGTTTGGAGGGGCTCAAATGATTACGCAGAGCGCCACGATGGACGGCAAAGGCGCGCCCGCAACTGACGACTGGTAACTGACATCTTGCAACTGTTCACGAATCGCAAACTCCTGGTCACGAATGACTAATTACGGACCCCGGGCTGCTTGCCTTATCCTGAGAGTGAGGAAACCGTTCCATGACCCTTCTCGATGCTCCAGAGTTTGACGCAGCGCGCGAACGCCGCAAGCGCATCATTCTTTACTCCGCGGCGGGCGCCATCTTTGTCCTGTTCGTGGCCTGGTGGCTTGTGGCTGGCCGGCCGGTCGACTGGCCGTGGAACTGGGATAACTATATCTTTGGGCGGGCGGCGGCGAATCACTTTCTTGAGGCGGTAGAACAGAACGACCTGGCCAAGGCGTATGGCATCTGGTACCGCGACCCCAACTGGCAGCAGCATCCGGCGCAATATAGCAGCTACAGCTTTGAGCGGTTTCAGGAAGACTGGAGCCGGACCAGCCCGGACAATGAATACGGCGACATCCGAAGCCACAAGATCGCCGCGGCCCGCATGTACGGCAATGTTCTGCTGATGGCCATACTGATCAACGGCCGCACTAGCAATGCGCTCGACCTTGCCTACGATCCCCAGACGCACACACTCAGCTTCCCACCGCCCGGAGTACGGCTGTCAACGAAGCCCTTCAGCCTGCAACCATGAGTCCTGGAGGGTTCGCCAGGAAAGCTTTGAGCGGGCGTAATTCCGGCGGCGTGCAGTTCCTCCGGGACTGCACGCCGCGGGATTCCATGGCTTATTGATCGGCACGGGGAGGCTGCGTTAGCTGGCTGCTGCACTGCCGCTCAGCTCCGCCAGTGTCTTTTCCAGGCTGGATGCATCTTCCACGTTGAGCGCCTTCAAGCCGCTGTCGATCTGCTTGAGTAGCCCGCAGAGCACCTTGCCGGGCCCTGCCTCGATGAACAGATCCGCGCCGGCATTCCTGAGCGATTGCATGCAATCCACCCATCGCACCGTGCCGGTCACCTGGCGAGTGAGCGCGTCGCGCGCATCCACGGCGG
>JAJZNH010000650.1 GCA_021811745.1 Acidobacteriota bacterium | reverse complement strand
ACAAGCGCTTTGCCGACCAGCTTGCCGAGCGCGCCCGCGGCGACGACGAAGCGCACCAGATGGACGAAGACTATGTGCGCGCGCTTTCCTATGGGCTTCCGCCAACGGGCGGCGAGGGCATCGGCATCGACCGCCTGGTCATGCTGCTGACCGGGTCCAAGTCGATCCGAGACGTGATTTTGTTTCCACTGATGCGGAAAGAGCAGGGACTAGGGACTAGGGACTAGGGACGAAAGGGGATCCTTGGCAATGGGCGCTTCATTCCGAGAATTGGATGTTTGGCAACGTGCGATTCAATTGACAGTGGCGATTTACCAGCTAACAGCAGGTTTCCCGGATTCGGAGCGATTTGGTCTCACAAATCAGCTTCGGAGAGCCGCGGTATCGCTAGCCAGCAACATTGCGGAAGGATATGGCCGCGCAACCAAGGGAGAGTATGTGCAGTTCCTTGGCCATGCACGCGGTTCCATTTCCGAAGTCGAAACTCAACTTGTAATTGCCAGCGCCTTGGGTTTCGGATCAAAGCCGCTTTTGCGCTCTGCCGAGGGCCTCTGCAATGAAGTGGGCCGAATGCTGCGCACCATGATGAAGTCTTTGCAGGCCAAGGGGCCGTCCCTAGTCCCTAGTCCCTAGTCCTTAGTCCCTAGCCCCTAGTCCCTAGCCCTATTCTTCCACCGGAGCATCGAGCACCTTGAACATCCTCTTCGTCGGCGACATCTTCGGCAGTGCGGGGCGGCGCATCGTGAGCGAGCACCTGGACCACGTGCGCGCCACCCACAACGTGGAGCTGACCGTCATCAACTCCGAAAACGCTGCCGGCGGCTTCGGCGTCACGCCGCAGATCGCCGAGGAGATCTTCGACTGGGGCGCCGACGTGCAGACCACCGGCAACCATGTCTGGGACAAAAAGGAGCTGATGGATTACCTCAAATCCGTGGGCCCCGACAGCCACGAGCGACCCCGGCGAGTGCTGCGCCCGGCAAACTTCGCGCCCGGCCTGCCCGGCTTTGGCGTCTACGAAGGCGCCACCGCAAGCGGCGTGCCCTATGCGGTCGTCAACCTGCAGGGGCGCGTTTTCATGGGCTCCACCGACGATCCCTTCCGGGCAGCCGAGTCGCTGCTGAGCAGCATCAAGGCGAAGGTCATCGTGGTGGACTTCCACGCCGAGGCGACCAGCGAGAAGGTGGCGATGGGCTGGTTTCTGGACGGGCGCGTGACGGCGGTGCTGGGCACACACACCCACGTCCCCACGGCCGACGAGCGCATCCTGCCGGGCGGCACCGCCTTCCAGACGGATGTGGGCATGAGCGGCCCCTACGACAGCATCATCGGCGTCGAGAAGGAGATGGTGCTGAACAAATTCCTGACCGGGATGCCGGGGAAGTTCGAAGCGGCCAAGGGGAATCCGAAGATGTGCGCGGCGCTGGTGGAGTGCGATCCCGCAACCGGGCGCGCCAGCCGCATTCAGCGCATCATGCTGGGGGAGTAGCGGCGTCCACCTCGGCGCCGGATTTCGGCACTGAGGCGGGAAGGATCGTGGACGCTGCCGGAACCTTCCGGGGCACGGACAGGCCCGCCGCCTTCACTCTCGACTTGATCAGCTTTCCCTTTTGGTCGAAGATCAGCGTCCACTCGGTGGGGCGCGGCTTGGCGGCCAGGTCGATGAGCCGCATGACGGCGCCGCCGTCTTCGGGCAGGCTAAGGATCCACGAAAGCTCGGGAGAGCCGTCCTGCTCGTCGTCCTGGCCAGGCTGAGCCCGCGCATCCAATTGCGGGTTGGCGCCCGCCAGCGCGGCGTAGCACACGCTGATGCCGGCCCACGGGGTCGGGGGCGCCGCATGCTCTTCGGAGCGGATGCGATTGAAGGCGGCGATGGTTTGCGCGTTCACCGGGGCCGGCGAAAACAACGAGTAACTGCGGCGCTCGATGGGAATAATCCGTACCCGCCCCTTGCCATTGCGCGGAATGGACGCGGAGAAGACGCTCACGTCGCCCGCGCCCTGGTTGCGCGTAAAGCGCAGAAACAGGTGGTTCGGAAACGCCGGGCAAACAATCTGCCGGTAGCGCCAATTGCCTTGGTTGAACTCGAGGCCGGCGTAACCGGCATGCTCGGCAATCGCGGATTCAGCATCCGCCTCCAGATTCCGATCCTGCTCCGTCATCTGTCCCGGCGTCCGAAAGGTAATCGGAAGAGCGTCCAGGGGCGATCCAGTCTCAATGGCGGCCGTCCCAGCCTGGTGCCGCGGGTTCGAGACGTTGGGCTGCGGCGGAGGAACGGCACGCGTCTTGTTCTGGGCCCCGGCAGGCAAAGCAAACAGGGTGGTGGCGACGGCAACAAAGAGGGGGAAACGGGACATGCAAGGCTAGATTACCACTGCGTGGGGCAGAGCTTTGGAGAAAATCCAGCGCCAGAAAGAAAGGGCAGCCCATCGGGCTGCCCTTGACGTTCCCAGGAAAAAGCGCCGGAACCGTGTGGCCGGCGCCGGTTGTGTTATTCGCCGCTGCGGTGGTGCACCGTCCGCCCGGCAGGCGCGCGATGAACCGGAGCCGCCTTCTTGTGCGCCATCTGCACAAAGCCGTCCTTGAGCACGATCTGGGCCTTGGCAGGCATGTTGTTGGCCGCAGGCACCTTGGTGTAGGTGTCGTAGGTGCCGTCCAATTCCTCGTCGGGCTGGAGCTTCATCTCGAAGCCCTTGGCCGGAGCGTCCTTGCAGGACAGAGGCTCCTTGAGATTGACGTTGAAGTCGGCGGACTGGGCGTCCTTTGCGTCCTGGGTCACGGCGATGTTGATGGCGGAGACGGCGGGCACGATCTCGATCCGGCGGGCGTGGTCGAGATCCTCGATCGCGCTCACGTCGGCGCTGGCGCCGTTCGCCTGCAGGTAATCCTGCGCTTCTTTCACGCGCAGCGGCGAAGTGGGCGGAGCAGGAACCGCATCGCAAGTCGCGGGAGTGTTGAGCTTGACCACGTAGTCCTTGGGCTTGACCGACCGGGGCGTAGTCACGGAGACCTTGAGCACGTTGGCCTGATCGCTGATCACATTGCCCGGCACCGGCGTGAGCTGGCCCTGGAGCAGGCTCCACAACTGCTGCGCATCCTGCTGATTCCCGTTGGCCAGGATGTACTCCTTGTCCTCGAGGTTCAGCTTGGTGGGATCGCCGCCGGTGAGCGCGTGATGCGCCAGTTCCTCAGGCGTGGGAGCAGGCGCGATGCTGAAGTTCGCAGGCGGAAAGAGCGTGGACTGGGCCTGTGCCTTGATCGCGTCGATCTGCTGCTCGATCTGCTGCGGCGTATCGATAGTGCCGTGGTAGCGCTTGTACCAGTAATCGAGTTTGGGCTCGATCTGCGACTTGTAGGCCGGCGGGGCGAAGTTCCAGGCGCGGGCATAGAACCAAACCGCCTTCACCTCGTCGCGGGCGGGGCCCGGCTTGGCGTAGGCTTCGGCCAGATTCAGCGTATCCACCAATCCCTGGCCGCTCGTGGTCTGGTTGGCGGGGTAGAGCATCAGCTCGGTGGTGTACTGCTTGATGGCGTCCGCGTAGTCCTTCTTGGCAATGGCATCGTCCAGCGCAATGGTCGAGTGAAACAGCGGATACGACGCATCGGTGATCTTCTTCCAGTCGGCGTCGGCGACGCCAGCCGGCTTGGCCATGCCCAAACCCTTCTGGGCGAGTGCCGCCGCGTCGTCGCAGGTCTGCGGGTCCTTGCTGTCGCCCGAGGACGGATCGATATTCTGCTGGCACTCGCTCTTCTTCAAATAGACCGAGATGAAGATGGCCTTCATATTATCCGGGTCAAGCTGCAGAAGACGGCTGGCCGCGCTCAGGGTCTTATCGGGCTGGTTCATCTGCTGATACGTGTCGATCAGCTGATCGAGGACCGCTTTCTTCACCACGCTCTGGGGATACTGGGTAAGAAAGTTCTCCATAGCCGAGGCTTTGGCAGCCGGTTCCGTCTGGGTGATCGCGTTCTGGTACGCGTTGAACTCGGCCGGATTCGAGATGGTGATCTGGTCCGAATTGCTTGCCTGGGCTCGCAGCGCGGGCGAGGCAACAAGGGCAACGCTCGCCAAAGCCATCGCAGATGCAAGGACTAACTTCTTCATTCTGTACTCCTGGGAATTGCCGAACTTTGGAGGTTCTATGATACTCACTGCCTGACCACACCGGCAACCGATCCGAGGGGCAGGGAAGTGCGGAAACAACGGATATACGATACCACGGCCTCCATTGGGGCATTGAATGGATTATAGAAATCCCACCGCACACTGACAAGCAACAATGCAACCAGGCGCGATTTCCGTTGGAGAACCGCCGCGCCCCCTCCGCCGCTGCTCAAAGAGCGAGCGACTTGCGCCGGAACTCCAGGGTGTCTATTGCAAAAGCCGAACCAGCTCCGCCTGTTCGGCGAGGAAGGCGTCGTGCCCATGGGCGCTAATCATATGGCGATACTCGGCCTCGGCGCCGGCGGCGCGGATCGCCTCGGCAAAGCGGCGCACATCCTCGGCGGGAAACAGCCAATCGGTGCTGATACCGATGAAAATCAGCCGTGCTCGAATCCGGGCGAAAGCCTCGGCGGCCGAGCCGTATCCCCGCGCCGGGTCCCACGTGTCCATGGTGCGCAGGATGGCCAGATACGAATTGGCATCGAACCGATCGATGAAGCGCCCGCCCTGCGCATCCAGATACCCCGCGATATCGAAGCGCCCGCCGATCAGGCCGCTTCCCTGCCCCGAAGCCGCCCATGGATTCTCGCCGCTGCGGTCGGGATTGCGGCCGTAGCGCTCATCGAACAGCGGCGCCGATTTGTAGCTGATCATGGCAATCTGGCGGGCCAGCGAAAGCCCGCGCCGCGGCGGCTTCTGCGGCAGGTAGCGGCCGCCCATCCACTCCGGATCGTGCTGGATGGCCTGGCGCTGCAGGTGATTCAATGCCAGCCCCATGGCCCCCAACGGCGAAACGCCGATGACCAGGGCGCGTTCCACGCGCTCGGGAAACTGGATGGTCCACTCCACCGCCTGCATACCGCCGATGGAGCCGCCCATCACCAGGC
>JAJZNH010000541.1 GCA_021811745.1 Acidobacteriota bacterium | reverse complement strand
TGAACAGAGAGACTGCGCTAGGTCGTTGATAAATAATGGATGGTTATGGGCCTGTTTGTACCTGTATGGGCATGAATTTCCCCTCATAACCCAAAGGTCGCAGGTTCAAATCCTGCCCCCGCAACCAATCAGCCAACTGATTGTAAAGGATTTAGAAAAGCCCGCCTGCGAGCGGCCTTTTCGGTTTTCTTACTAAACTGTCCGCTTTCTGTCCGTGTTCTGGGATGAAACGCTATTGGCGCTTACCCCTGTTGCGGACGACGCGGGTCGGCTTTGGCTTGAGCCCGCGTTCTTTCAGGTATGTCTCCGGGCGCATCGAAGTGTAAGGTGCGTCCCATGGAGCAGGGTTTTTGCCGTTTCCCTTGCTTGAGTCCCGCCAAAGCGGAACGGCGCCTGGCGGAACTACATGGCGTTGCCCCCTACCGGATCATTTGCGCGCCGAGACCTCCAGTTCCGCCGGCGGTGCGGTCGCGCTGACATGCGGATCGTAGTATTCATAGACGCGCGACTCAAAAGTGTGTGCACGGATGGGGAAATTTGCGCGCAGGCGATAGTGCAAAATTACGGTCTGGTCGGGAGCCAGCGCATTGAAGTAAAGGATGGCCTGCGTGGCCGTGAGGGAAAATTTCTCAAGGCGTCCGCTGTTGGCCGCGCGGGAATGATCTTCGAACGACTGCAGGTCCTGACTGAGAAGATCGAAGCCGGGCGGTATGCCGAGGTCCACCATGACCATGTTGGCGAACGCGGGCATATTGTTGTGAATGATGACCGTTGCCGTGGCGATATCATTCTCGGCAAGATGCGTCCGATTGTAGGCGACGTGGATCGAAAGCGGCTTGAGGACGTGCTTTCGGGTCCATGGAATAAAGGAGCGGCCTACGATCTGCCAGGCGAGTCCGCCCGAGCCTTTGAAATTGAGCTGGACCGTTGCAGGCTCTTTGTCATCGATATTCTTGAATACAAATTGATGGAAGAGGTCGCTGTTACCGGCGGTGACATGAAGCGTTGCGGCGGTTTTGCCATCGAGAAGAACCTGGACTGTGCCGCGCGCGGTTGCTCCGCTCAAGCGGGTGGACATGAGCAACGCGCGGAGGGCCATGATGGTGGCCTGTGTGGTGCCCCAGTTGCCGTTGGCGTCTCTATTTGACTCGATGTAATGGAGCGCCTTGCGAACGACATTATCGGCTTGTCCCCATTGGATCAACGCCTGCGTGGCCAGTCCGGTGGTCTCGACGGCCGCGCTTTGGCCGGTTGAGTAGACGCTGGTTTCCCTGGTCGTCCACGAGACCTGGTCACCGTGCTCGCGGCGCGCATCGAGCAGCGCCCGCATGGCATTTCGTGTGAAGGCGCGATCCCGGGCGTAGCTGACGGCGAAGTTCGCGATGACGGCGAGCGTGTAAGCATCGGACTGCGACCAATCGCGCGACTGGATGTATTGTTTGGCTTTGTCGATGGCAGCGCCATGATAGCCCGTGTCGGCGAGGGCCCAGGCGATATACGCAGTGATCCGCAGCACGTTCGAGTTGAAATGATTGGTGGCGCCTTCGTTGATGAATTGGGTGTCCGGTTTCCAACTGCCGTCGGGCTGCTGCTGAGCGATGAGCCAGTTGCGCGTGCGGTTGATCAGCCGGGGATCCACATCGGAGACTTTGGACATATCGTGGAACTCCATGAGCCCGTATGCGGTGAGGATCTTGTTGGCGGGCGCGCGTCCAAACCAGGAGAAACCTCCGCCGGGGACTTCGAAGGTGAGCAGGCGTTGGTAACCGGTGGAAATGTAGCCTTCTGCTTTGGCGCGGATCTCGGGGGGGAGTTTGCCGGTGCGCTTCATGTAGTTGAGCGCGAGCACGTTCGGGTAAGTCGTGGAGGATGTTTGCTCAAAGCAGCCAAAAGGCATGCGCAGGATGCTGTCCATTCCTTCCACAACCTGGCTCAGCGGGCCAGGGTAAAGGCGAACAAGAATACTGGTGGCGCCGGGTATGGATGCAGAGGGGAAGCGGATTTCGCGCTGCGCCGTGTTTTCCAGGTGGCCGTTGAAAACCTGCTGCTGCTCGCGGCCATTGGGCAGCACCCTGATCGGGCGGACTGTGATGTCATGACTTGCCTTGTCGCCTGCATCTTCAAGAACGGCGCTGGCGGTGAGCTTGAACTTGCCGATTTGCTTCGCGACAAGGTTGAAGTGAACGCTGGCGACCTGGCCGGAATCGACCTTGATTGTTTTGGTGGCGGTGTCGTTCTGCAGGGAGTACCAGTTCGCCGGCTGAAGGTTGACGCGCACACGACCGGATTTTCCGGAGTAGTTGTAGACAGCGACAGGGATGGAAATGCGGTCCCCCTGGGTGAGCGCAACCGGCAAGTCCAGGTCCACGAAGAAATCCTGAAAGACCTTGATGCGTGCGTCGCCGGAGCCAAGCGCGCCGGACGCAGTGGATGCAATCATTGCCATGCGCCATGTGGTGATGGAGTCGGCCATTGGAATGGTGACGCTGGCGTTGCCGTGCGCGTCGGTGAGGAGCTCAGGATTGATGTAAAGCGCCTCAGGGAAATAGGAACGAACATGGGTTTTGCGCGGCACAGCTGGCGAAGTTGCGGAAGTGATCAGTTCGTTGGTGGGGGCTCCGGTGATTTTGGAGGCTAGCTGCGCGGGGGCCGCTAGAGCTCTCATCATTGGGGATTGAAGACGGGCAACATTCTGCCCGGTTATAAACCGTCCGAGCGCTTCCCCGTTGCCTGCTCCAGCGACTCCGCCCAGTATGCCGCCCACTACTGGCGGGTGCGCGACCATGACTGTTTGTGTAGCGCTGGCTACCGCGAGCGTCACGGAGAATTGTGCAAGATCGCGGGCGCTGAGCGAGAATCGAGTGGCAACCGTGAGGAATCCCGGCGCTGTTGCTTCGATCCGGTAGCGGCCTGTGGGAGTGCGGCAAAGGCAAATCTCCCCATTGCATTGCTGTGGGTCTTCCACACACCCTTTCTTGAGAGGGAGCGAAGCACCACGAGTGCGCGAGGAATGACAGCTCCGGTTGGATCTGCAATGGATCCGGCGATGTTGGCGCGCTGATCGAGCGGGCCGTAATTGTGCTGCATCTTTAAGCGGAGGAATCCGCCCGGCCCGCGTTCATGCGCGATGACACCAGAGCGCTCTTCGAGAAAGGCTGACAAGTCGTCGCTCGTTCCAAATTGCCGGTCGGGCCCGGCGCTTACTACGCGGAAAACGCGGTTTCCTCCCCATCGCCAACCGGTGGATTCGATGCGAAGAGGCTTGTTCCAAGCGTCGCGCGGCGTTGTGCCGTGGTCGAGTTTTGCAAAGTCATGGAGGATGGTGTGGGTGGCAGGGCGTGCGGGAACGCGGTCCGTGAGTTGGGAGGCGATATGGCGCA
Source organism: Acidobacteriota bacterium (assembly GCA_021811745.1). Next base: position 1,674 of record JAJZNH010000541.1, on the reverse strand, counting down.
ACTGGGCGACGAAGGCTTCGCGGTACTGAGCCTGGTATCGCCAGAAGGTTTGCATTGCCGACCGGCGATCCAAAACCACATCTAGCTTGTGGGGCGATACCATTCGGGTCGCGGCAAAGAGGGCGCGTGCATCGAGATTTCCGTCGGCCCGGCCGAGCGGCTGATCGGCATTGACGATATGCGTCATCGAGAGCGAGTGAATTTCATAACGCGGCTGCATCAGTTGCTTTTCGAGATAGAAGAAGACCTTTGCAAATCCGGGCTGCTTTTCGGCAAGCGCAAAGACTGCTTCGTCCACCACCTGAAGACCTAGAGCAGCTTCCACTCCCTGGCCGTGCGTGTTGGTCACGTGGAAGTGGATGCGCGCGTCGGAGCCGGGCAGATCTACCGGAGAGTTGGTGGAAGCCGTGATCTTCAATTGGTTCGCCGGCTGCACAAAGACAAGCCGGTGGTCGCTGACGGGCTGCGAGTTGCGCCCGAAGATGTAGGCGTCGATATTGAGCGTGCCGGCCATTGCCTGTGTCGCGTCGACCCTAAGTGTTGCCTGGCCGTCCTTCAAGTCCACGTCGCGAGTGAGAATGGTCTGCCCATCTTTCACGATGTCGAGAAAGACTGTGCCATGCGTGCGAGTGGAGAGCACTTTGAGTGGGATGGCGTCTCCTACCTTCACCACGGCGTGACCGGTGTGCAGGAGGATCTGGTCAGCGCCGGTACGCAGTTGCAGGGGCACCGTCATGGAGACAAGACTGCCGTGCCCGTCGTCGGCTTTTATGCGCAGGGAATTCATTCCGGGTTGCGGGCGGAATCGCAACAGTGCAACTCCAGATGAATTGGTGGAGATGCGCCTCAGGTCCGTGTGATTCCGCCTACCGTTTCCACGCGGTACGCGGATGGTGAGCATCGTTCGTGCGGGGCTTCCGTCGGGAAAGGAAGTGAGAAGGAACAGGTCGTTCTCGACGTTGGGAACCAGCTTGCCCCCTTCGGGGATCGCCATGATCAGCAAGGGTGAGGCGCTCACGGTAATGGGTTCACCGCGCGTCTCGGTGTGAGAAGCGGAGTCCGTAACGGCAGCTTCCACGAGGGCGCGGGCTGCGCCCTGATCGATGGGACGGCCTGCGAAATATGAAGGGAGCTTGAGGCGGAAGTGATAGCTGCCGGCTGCGTTTGTCTTGCCCGATGCAGTTGCCGCCTTGAAGACCGCGACATCCATACCGGTAATTTTCACGGTTATATTTGCGTCCGCGACCGGTTTGCCGAAAAAGTAGTTCGCGCGCACCGTGCCGGTGACGTAGTCACCCGGACGGTAGTCGCTGCGGGGCTTGTTGTTCTGCTTTGTGAAGTCAATTGCAACTTTGAACTTTGGCAGGACGTAGCGTTCGACATGGAATGTAAGCTCGGCTGTGTTGGCGGGTGCTTGCGGGTTACCCATGATTGCGCGCAGATGGTAGGCGCCGAGATTCACTTCATCGGCCAAAGTGAACTTTGCGAAGGCGACGCCGAACGGGTCAGTTCGAGAGGCCTTGCGAAAGACCCGGTTGCCTCGCGAGTCTTCTATTTCGAAGGTGATCCTTTGCCCGGCTTCGGCATGGTGACTGGCGCGCATGAGGGCAAGGGCGCGGATGTGGATGGTTTGCCCAGGCTGATAGATGGGTTTCTCAGTGGTCAGCAAAATCG
>JAJZNH010000287.1 GCA_021811745.1 Acidobacteriota bacterium | reverse complement strand
CCTCGGCCTGCGTATACTCCTGGAGCACGATCCGGCTCAACATCTCGCGATCCAGACTCCCCAGCCGGTTCAGGCACTTTTCCACGTCGAGAACAAAGATGACCGCATCCTCAAACGTGCGGATCGGCCGGCTCGAGGCCCATCCCCGCCCCACCGGATCGCGCAGGATTGACGGCGCCCTGCCCACCTGCATTGAAGCGTACAGATACCGCCGCAGCAGGCTCTCCGTATGCTTCCTGTAGAAGGCCAGGCTGGCAGGCGGTCTGGCGGTCTGCGCCGCCGTTCTTCTTTCAGGCTGTGCCGCCGGCTTTTCTTTCCATGCCCTCTGTTCTTCCTGCCAGGCAGCTGGTGCGTCGCTTGCTCCCCAAATCATCGCCACTTGCAGTGCCGCGCTCATTGCGCACCTCCCACGGCTTCAGCCACTGCCCAAACCTTGGCCAGTATCTTGCGGGAAGGTCGTCCGCGCCGTTTTCGCGTCTCCGGCGATGGAAAGTTCTTCAGCTTTGTCTCACACTCCTTGCAATACACATTTCCTTGGCTGTGGGCGCGGTACCAAAGACAACCGCACCCCTCGCAAATTTTCAATTGCACGCGCACTTCCATGTTGGTTTCTCCGTATGTACGTCCTCGTCCGACGGAGTTCTTTCTTAGCTGTTATTCCGCGGGGTGAAGAGAACCAGGCAAAGCAACTCAGATTTCTTCTGTTCTGATAAAGGATCGCCGCCCGTGTTCTTCTGTTTTCTGTCTTGATCACGGCGCGCAGATCGAGGAATCTCCGTACTGACCGGCCTGAGGCCCAATTACCCTGCCTCTTGGAACTGAGTTGGAAGAGCTGGATTGACACAAATTAGTCCTTCATTCGTTCCTTCGCCGCTGCTGCGGACAGTAAAGCGGCTTTCCAGTCTCTGCAGAGCGAAACCGCCATCGCTACGCGACTCTTCCCATAAGAAAAAGCCCCGCCCCACGACACCGGAAATGCCGCATATGAACTGGAAAGAACCGCTCTCTTGCGCCGCCCTTCAGCCCTACGGCGATGAAGCGATTCCCCAAAGTCCCACAGGTCAATTTGTGGATTAGTAAACCAAATCTAGAGGGATCGTTCTCTTGCGTCAATGTGCCCCGGCGCTTTTCTCGCCCGATGCTTTCCAATCTCTTGTAAAGCGCGGAGAATGTAGGCCAACTCGCCCTGATAGCTTTTCCAAAAGAAACCACGGAGCTTACGCTCCTATTTCTGGTGGTGAATTTTCCACAGATGAACCTGACCCAGATGCACGAGCGCCTCCGCCTGGAACTGCTGCGCAGAATTCAGCGCGGAACGCTCAGCGTCTCCCTGCTGGCCCGCCAGACCGGCTTTGCGCAGGCGCATCTCTCCAACTTTCTGCACAGCCGCCGCCAGCTTTCGCTCGAAGCCATGGACCGCATCCTGGCCGCGCAGCGCATGTCCGCGGCCGATCTCCTTCCCGCCATCGGCCCCATCAGGGATCCGGCCACCCGTGCCCAGGAATCCTCGGTTCCCATCGTTTCCCATTCGGTAGCGCTGTTCGAACCGCTCCTTCGTGCCTCCGCGGTCCAGGGAATGCTGCATCTACCCCCCGGCGCTCTGCACTCCATCCGCGTCCGGACGACGGCCGCGCGCCGCGCCTGGGAGCGCTTTGTGGCCGTCCGCATCTCCGCCGCCGATGCCCTGCCCATGGAGCCCCTAGTGCTTCCTGAAGCTCTGGCGCTCCTTGATCGCCACTACAACTCCCTCACGCCTTACCGGCCCAACCGTCCCAATCTCTTCGCCGTGCGCCACGGCGCCCACCTCACCTTGCGCTACGTGGATTTCCTCTCCAACCGCCTGGTCCTCCGGCCCCACAACATCGCCTTTCGCGTAGACCTGGTCGAAATCGACGGCGACGAGTCCCCCGGCGACCTCCTGGTGGGCCGTGTCGCGCTGATCCTGAACGAGCCGTGACAGGAGTGGTCCGGAATCTGTGGTTAGAGATCGGCAGTTGCTCACGGTGAGCTGTGGACTGTGAACTCACAACTGCTCACTGCCCGTCGTGCCCCGAATCCGGGTTGTCGAAGCTCGTGTAGCGCGAGATAAAGTGCAGAATGATGGTCCCGGTAGGCCCGTTGCGCTGCTTGGCAAGAATGATCTCCGACTTGGCCTTCTCTGACTCCGACATCTCCTCATCCCGGTTGTAATACGACTCGCGATGGATGAAGGCCACCACGTCGGCGTCCTGCTCAATCGAACCCGACTCACGCAGGTCGCTCAGCATGGGCCGCTTGTCATCGCCCCGGCGCTCGCTGTTGCGCGAGAGCTGCGAAAGCGCCACCACCGGGACATCGAGCTCTTTGGCCAGCGCCTTCAGCCCGCGCGAGATGGCTGAAACCTCCTGGGTGCGGTTCTCATAGCGCCGGCCGCCCGCCGAGGAAGGCGTACCCGACATCAGTTGCAGATAGTCCACCACCACCAGATCGAGTCCCTTGGCATTCTGCTTCAGGCGCCGCGCCTTGGCGCGCATCTCGGCCAGCGTAATTCCTGCCGTGTCGTCGATGAACATCCGCGACTCCACCAGATCCTCCAGCGCCTTTTGCAGCTTGGCGTGATCTTCGCGCCGGATAAATCCCGTCTGCAAGTTGCGCTGGTCCACCCGCGCCTGGGTGGCCAGCATGCGCCGCAGCAGCGATTCCTTGCTCATCTCCAGGCTGAAGACGGCTACGGTCTTTCCATTCTTCACCGCCGCATTCTGGGCAATATTGATCGCCAGAGCGGTCTTTCCCATCGAAGGCCGCGCGGCAATGATAATCAGCTCGCCCTTCTGCAGCCCGCTGGTCATGTGGTCCAGCTCGTAAAACTCCGTCGCCAGGCCGGTGACCTCGCGCCCCTGCTGGTACAAATTGTCGATCGAGCCGAAGGACCCGGCCACGATCTGGTCCAGCGGTTCCAGGCCGCGGGTGATGCCCTTCTCGCTCACCTCCAGCAGTTGCGCCTCTGCATCGCCCAGCACATCCAGGGCGGTTTCGCTCTGGTCCGCGGCCCGCGCAATGGCCGCCGAGCAAATACCCATCAGCCGCCGCAGCAGGCTCTTGTCCTTGACGATCCGGATGTACTCCTCGATCACCGGCCGCCGCGGCAAGCCCTCCGTCAGCGAGGCCAGATAGGCCACCCCCCCCACCGACTCCACCTCTTTGTAGCGCGCCAGCTCGTTGGCCAGGGTCACAATGTCCACGGCCCGTTGCGAGTCCATCAGCTCGCTCATCCGCAAAAAGATGCGCCGGTGTGAGTCCAGCGAAAAGTCGTCCGCTTCCAGCCTCTCGGCGGCCTCGGAGTGAGCCGCGTTGTCCAGCAGAATGGCGCCCAGAATCGTCTTTTCCGCGTCCACGTTCGCGGGCAGTCCGGCTTCCAATGTGAGGTCGGGGATGGTGGCCATGGAAGAAGTTTAGGACCAATGCCGGCTTCGGGATACCACGTCGAGCCTGTGCAGAATCAAGTAAGACTTTGGAAATGAGGAAAACTAGTCCCCGCCGGGCCGAACCAAACTCGGCGGCAGAAAACTGTCAAGCGCCCACACCGCCCTCGCCGCAGCCAACATCGTGCAGGCTTGGCGCCTCTTTGCCACGATCGACGCTCGAGCTCTGGTGGAGCGCAGCCTCGCCGTACTTGCGCACCAGATGCGCGAGGAACCAGTCGAACTCGCCCTTCTCCGCTCCGCCTGCCAACGGCGGCGGCTTCTCTTCCGGGTCACCGGGATTGGCAAAGACGAACTCCAGTCCCACGCCGTCCTCTCCCTCGCGCATCACGCGCGAGAGCACCGCCACAGAGCGCTCCGGAGATCCTGCGCTGCAATCTTCCCGCTGCAGCCGCATCAGGACGAGCGTACCCGGATACCAGCGCTCGCCGGTGTAGATGTACATCCCGGACTGGCTGATGTCGCGGATGCCGTGCGGCGAAGGCCGGGCGCCGTCCCAGTAATAAGCCGTGAGAGCAGGGACGCGCAGACGTGGAGCCCGGCGAGGCTCCTCCGGCTCGAGCGGCTCAGGTTTGCGTCTCCGGTGCAGCTTCTCCCAAAGATTCATCGATGCGATCCAGGCCGCGTATTCCGGCTTCCAGCCAATGTAACGCAAAGCCGCCCCCGCAGGGCGGCTCTCTGCTCAACCGGCACGTGCAACGATAGTAATTGGCCGTTGGCGAAGAAGGTGGAACCTCCAGCAACACTTTGGCGTGGCGGGCACGAAAAGTCAGCCTACACAATGCTCGTTCTGTGAGCAAGTGATTTCATAATCCGGGGCCCTCGGGCGAAGTCCCAATCGTGCGCTGCAACGGACTGCGAGGGTGATGCATCCCGCTCGTCGTTTTGTCCATCGTATATCGGAAACGCGGGTGGCCGGCATTCACGGAACCTAGAGCCACAAACTTCGAACTGCCTCGCCCTCCTTGCTGTCATGCTGTTGACCACCGTAGGCTTTGCATGTATTCCTGTCTAGTACCGACTTAATTACACGTTAACCATGCTGATTCGAACCAGAGCGCCGTTGCGACTTGGATTGGCCGGGGGCGGCACGGACGTATCCCCCTACTGCGACGAGTATGGCGGCGCGATTTTGAACGCCACGATCGATTATTACGCCTACGCAGCGCTGGAGCCGCTGGAGACGGGCGAAGTGGAGTTTGTCTCGGCCGATCTGCATGAAGAGGCCGCCTATCCCGCCCGGGGGGAACTGTCCAATGATGGCCGGTTGGACCTGTTCAAGGCCGTCTACAACCATGTCGTGCGCCGCTATAACCAGGGCCAACCGCTGAGCCTGCGCATGAGCACACGGGTGGATGTGCCGGCGGGCTCCGGGCTTGGCTCTTCGTCCACGCTGGTGGTGGCCATGCTGGCGGCTTATGTGGAGTGGCTTAATTTGCCACTCGGCGAATACGAGCTCGCACATACGGCATTTGCGATCGAGCGCGAGGAGGCCGGCCTGAAGGGCGGCAAGCAGGATCAATACGCAGCTGCGTTTGGCGGCTTCAACTTTATGGAGTTTGGCAGCAACGGGCGAGTGCTCGTGAACCCTCTGCG